>CANHBA010000119.1 GCA_947458985.1 Flavobacteriales bacterium | reverse complement strand
TGTGGTGGTATTGCGGTCCCATTGAACAGTCCAAGTAGAATTGGCTTCTGTTGAACCCATTCCTTGAGAGATAGATGCAGGGTTGTCGTCAAAAGAGATTTTCTTGATATCTCCGGATGGATGGTGAATACTTACGGATGATGTTGGAATTACACCAGATTTGTCCCAGCCAGAAAAATATGGATTGTAGTCGAGTGGAACCGTGCTATTGACCAAACCACCAGTAATTTCTACCAAGCAGAAGTCAGAAGGGGTACGGCGGGCGCGTAAAACAGCACCGCTTAAAGATTGAAATGTTGGCGAAGCGCCTGGATTAGAGCAAGTTGTTGACTGCCAATTGAAACGAAAAACCCAGCTCGCAGGGTTGCTGTAACAGTGGTTTGCAGTTAAAACATAAGGTTTTCCATCGTTTTGTGTATTGTTGATTAGGGCGCCTGAACAAAAACCACTGCCGCCCGACACGAGCATAACTGCGCTATTGCGCTGAGGAGTCCATGGTAAACCATCGGGGCAGTTCACATTCATGTTGCAAGAGCCTGAACTACCAAAAGCTTTTTCGATGAATTCGTTAGCGGTTCGGTAACCATGTGTAACGGTTGCAACTTGAATATGACCTATTTCATTTGTTGGCGCAACGTAATATTCGATCGTAGCTTCTTCACCTGGAACCAGTTCAGTGCCGAGCTGACCATCGTAGAGGTGTTGCTGGGTAAAAGCGCCGAGAATAAAGTCTTTGGCTGCATTGTAAACAAAAAGTTGATTTCCTTCGGGAATGCTCGTTTGTTCGAATGTAAGGTTGACGGTAAGTGCGCCTTGACATTTTACGCGCAAAACCCACAAGCGTGCACCATTTGGTAATTCAAACCAATGGCCGGCATTGGTGGTGTTGAGATTGGTGTAATTGTTGAAGCCAAAACGCCATGGTGCAATGCCTTGGTCGTCTATGAGTGCGTCTTCGGCCTGCAATGCGGCAATATTGGGTTGTGCAAATAACCACTGTTCAATGGCTTTCTGATCTAAAACTAATTTGGTAGTGGTTGGAACCCCTCCTTTACCTTGGATTTGGGCAAAAAACGGACTACAGCAAAAAATAAAAATAAGGGCATAAAGTGTTTTCATGGAGACGGCTTTACTTGATAAGATACTTCGAAAATAGTGTTTTTTGCGCCATGTTGCGCGGTCCTAAGACGAAAAAAGTACCCAACAAGTTGTATCTTTGTTTCATGACCAAACCATTTGTTGTCGGAATATGTGGAGGAAGCGGTGCAGGCAAAACAACTCTGCTGAAGCGCCTGTCTGAAACTTTCCAAAGTGCGAGCACAGCTGTATTCTCCATGGACAACTATTATTTACCCTTCGATCAGCAGGCTAAAGATGCAAATGGCATCGTAAATTTTGACCTTCCTAGTGCGCTCGACCACCAAAAACTAAGCACAGACTTAGAAACTTTAATTGCAGGGCAACCCATAGAAGTACGTGAATATTTTTTCAACGTACAGGGCAGTAAAAGCGTTTTGCTGACCATTCAGCCGAGTGACCTCATCATTGTAGAAGGACTGTTTACGCTGCATTATCAAGCAGTATTTGCACAACTCGATTACAGCATTTTTGTCGATGTTGATCACGCCACTCAACTAGACAGACGCATCTATCGCGACCAAGAAACACGCGGTTACAAACGCTCAGAAATCATCTACCAATGGGACAACCACGTATTGCCTTGTTACGAACAATTCATTGAGCCTTACCGACAAGCAGCTAACTTTATTTATTGCAACGACCACCGCGCCGATGCAGATTTCTTGCGTTTAAGCGAACAACTGCGTACCTTGGTGCCAGATCGCTTTTTATAATGAGCCCTTTTATCGCTTTTATTCGGACTTGGAAATTCAGTTTACTCGGGCTGCTGTTTCTGCTATTTGGACTGATCTCCTATTACTCCAATCAAGAACAGACTTTTTCAATTGCTGCGGTTCAAAAACGCTTTTCTGAACTAGAAAAAGCAGGGGCGACGCAAGCAAAACTCCTCCTTAAACAAATTGACAAAGGTCAAAAATTACCTACCTCCAATGAACTGACCTACCATCTTTATCAAAATGAGGTTTTATTTGGCTGGAGCAGCAACCAACTTCCGGTTGGACGCTACAAAACCGCTGTTTTTCCCGACAATGGGCTCATCAAATTAAACAATGGTTACTATTTCAGTCAATCGGTGCAAAAAGATAGCATCACTTCTTGCGTGAGCTTTTGTTTACTCAAAGAATACGAGTTCAGTAATGCCTATTTAAACGCAGCTAATCCAAAATTCTGGAAACAAAAGTTTTCGGTGAATCTCACAGGTGAGCGCAAGAATGCCATTTTTGACAGCAAGCAGCAGCTTGTTTTTTATGCGACTCCCTTCCCTCAAAATACCAATTCAAGCAATAAAAACTGGGGCCCATTATTTATCCTCATTTCCGCATTTCTCTTTTGCTACGAAATACAAACATATTTTGAAAAAAGTTGGATTGGCAGTTTATTGCTATTGTTAGGACTTTTGGTTACGCGGATTGTTCTGTACGAAATTACATGGCCGCTTAATTGGCAAGAAAACGACTGGTTTTCGGCAGGCTTCTTTGCTTACAACGAATGGTATCCCGACTTTTTTGCTTTTGCGATCAATAGCCTTTTTATCGTATTCGGATTTCGGATTCTGATTGTGCTTTTGCGCATCATTGATCAGTGGTGGTCCAAAATAATGGCACTGCTGCTCCCTATTTTACTTTGGCTCTGGGTGCTTGAGCAGTTGGGTATTGTTATTGAACACTCCAATATCCCACTCAGCTTTGAGCACCTCTTTGAATTGCGACTGAGTTCCTATTTCTTCTTTGCACTCATCGGATATTTTCTCTTCAACTTTCACAAAACTGTTCATTTTGCAGTTGTTCAAAATAGCACTCAAAAATGGTTTCGACGACCACTGCTCAAAGTAGGCATCTGCATATTTCCATTTTTATGGTTGCTTGCCGAAGGGCAAAACTGGATCAATTTTTTACCAATAGGCATCATTTGTATTCAATTGGTTTTTGAAAATGCGCGCAAAACATCTTGGCGTCGTTTGAGTATTCAACTTTTGTTACTTACCGTAAACGCTGCTATTATTTCTTTATATCTACAGGACTTACAAGCAAACAAAGACATTGAAAACCGCCAACTTTTTGCCCAGCAACTCGCCATTGAACGCAACATCAATTTAGAGTTAGCTTATGCACAAATTGCTCCAAACATCAACGAAGAAAACTGGCTAAATACTTCTTTTGACTCCCTTCAAAAACAATTTACAAAAGTAGGTTTTGAGCACCTCCTTACGCAAAAGTTTTTTACCGGCATTTGGGACGGTTTTGACATCGATGCTGACATTTACGATTCTGATAATCGGCCTTGCTTTGGAACAGATAGCCTCAAACTATCCAGATTAAAAACGCTCGTCAACGAACACGGGCAATTATCTGATATTCAAGATGGTTTGTATTTTATGCCTCATGAAGAAGAAGGCTTGAGCTATGTAATCTTGCTGCGTTTAGAGGCTCAGAAAACCATTGCCATCACACTTGTTTCCAAAAGAATTCCCGAAGAAATAGGATTTCCGAGGTTGCTCATTTCAGATCAAGCTGGCATTTCAAATAGCCTTGAGTCTTATGCAATTGGCAAGTATGCCGAAGGAAGGCTTATTCACCAAACGGGCACATTCAATTACCCCAACTTACTCTCTGCGTTTAAAAAACAGCAAACAAATAAAGGTCATTTTGAACTGAATGGCTTTTCACATGTAATCCAACAACAAAATACAGGCTCAGCAATTATCATTTCTACAGAAACGAGCGGTTGGTTCACGAATATCACCAGTTTTGCATTTATGTTTGTGTTTTGGGGGCTGCTCATGCTTACCAATAACATCGCCATTACGCTAGTTAAGAACAAAAGTTTACAATGGTCGTTGGCCTTTAAAGTGCAACTTGCCTTTTTACTCATCTTGGCTGTTTCACTTTTTTTATACGGCTTAGGGAGCTCTATTTTCATTGGGCAGCAATTTGACAATTACTCACAGCAGGCCTTGCGCGAAAAATTATCTTCGGTTCAGGCCGAACTCAAGTCTCAAACATTTTTGCTAGATACCCTCGATCAAGGCGAAATTTCAAAAACCTTAGAGACTAAATTGGCTAAATTATCTCGCGTATTTAAAACCGATTTATTCATCTTTGACAGCGATGGCTTTTTAATTGCGTCATCTAGACCCAAACTTTTTGCCTACGGCTTAATTGGTGAACACATGAACCCACGCGCCATGGATGCTCTTATTGGGGAAAACCAAAGTTATTTTTCGCATCAAGATCAAATTGGAAAGCTCAGTTATCGAAGCGCGTATCTTCCAATTACCAATCATACACTCCAACAAATTGGCTTCATCAATCTTCAGCTTTTCGGACAACAAGAAGCCTATGAACAACAAATTGAGCGCTTCTTTAAGGCCGCCATCAATGTTTTTGTACTGCTTTTAGCACTCTCTGTTCTCATTGCATTGGTAGTCAGCAATTGGCTCATTGGCCCTTTACAAGTAGTAGCGAGGTCGGTACGCAACCTTGAGTTGGGAAAAACCAATCAGAAAATTGCCTACCAAAATGACGACGAAATTGGGGCACTCGTCAAAGCTTACAATGAAAAATTAGCTGAACTTGAGCTGGCTGCAGTGCAAATTGCACGTAGCGAACGCGAAAGCGCATGGCGCGACCTCGCACAGCAAATTGCACATGAAATCAAGAATCCGCTGACACCCATGAAGCTCAATATCCAACATTTATTGCGCAAAATGGAGGCTCAAGACGCCGACGTACAACTACTTGCTCAAAAATCACTGCCTTCCCTCATCGAACAAATAGATGCCTTAGCCCGAATGGCCAACGAATTTGCCCGCTTTGCCAAACTCCCAGAACCCAATTTTGAAAAAATCGAACTGGGGGCATTTATCAACCAAACCATTGCCCTCTTTGACGAAGATCAGTCCATGATTTATTTTCAAGAACATAGTTCAGTGCTTTGGATCAACGCAGACAAAAACATGCTCAGCCAAGTCTTTCACAACCTATTGCTAAATGCCAGACAAGCCACTGATCTGAACCCAGAGCCAAAGATTGAAATCCGACTTCAAATTGAAAAAGAAAGCGTCCAAATCGCTATTCAAGACAACGGGGTTGGCATCTCTAAAGAACAACAAAAGCGCATCTTCACTCCTTACTTTACCACTAAGTCTTCAGGGTCCGGAATTGGCTTAAGCGTGGTCAGACAAATCATTGAAAAACACAACGGTGAAATTCGTTTTGAGAGCAAAGAAGGTATTGGGACAATATTTTATATTGGTTTGAACTTAGTTCAGTAAGTGCTACTTTTTGTAAGGTTTCAGATCAAAGATTTGAATATTTGCTTGCTCATATTTTGGATGAGCTAGAAAAGGTTGAAGGTCAGGATGAGTGCTTTCAGATTTAAAAACCAATAGTTTAGAAGCGCCTTTTTGTATCAAATTTTGAATTTGCGGGACAAATGGTAAATCTCTCGACAGGTTGTAATTTGTATAACCTATTCTTTCAATGGCCGTTAGATGCACATTTGGATATGGGTCTGAAAAACACAATACGGTATCCGTTGGCAATATTTTCTTTTGTATTGCGGCTTTTTGTTGTTGAAGTTGACCTAAATGATCTTGATGATTGAAGTAAAACCAACCCCAATTCCCTTTTATAAAAGAAGAAATAAAAGGTGTGTTCTTTACTATGATGTTTTGATTACCCGCTGCTATCTGGGTAAATGATATCGTGTTTAAAAGCACTAATGTCAAGAACAAAACTTCACTTGGTCTTTGAGCTCTCCTCAAGAAATGCCATTTTGGCGTATATTTCATATAGGCACCTATGAGAATAAGTGGCAAGAAAAGCACTTCAATAAAGTAATAATCGTGTACATCAAAAACCCAGAACCAAAGAATTAGGTAGGCTAAAATGCCCAGCAAGGAGAATGCGAGCAAATATTTAATCAGGGTAGACACCGCTTTGGACCAAAATATCCATAAGAACAATAGACAAAAAATTGGCCAAGTTACAAGAGGAAATATTTCGCGGGAATGTTCCCTGAAGACTATTTTTATGATTCTCCATTGTTCAGTGGCATCGACTTCCCAAATGGGTCTGATGGTTGTCGAAAAAATAGTCGAGCCATATTGTGTATTATAGCGAATGGCATATAAATACCATAGTATTACGCTAAACAAGGCAACAATAAAGCCAAGATAAATGTAAACTACTTTGCTTAATTTCAAGCTTTTAAATAGTTTTTTAGCAAAGAGCATATGAGTGGTATATGCCCCAAAAAATGCCAATACGGCAATCAGTGCCGTAATTTTAATCAGAATGGCCAGGCTTAAAAAGAGGATAAACAAGGCCATGGACGTCTTTCTTTCAGACTGCCAAAAATGAAAAAACTGCGCAAATGCCAAAAGTAAAAATGAAAAGGAGAATACATTAGGCAACAAGGTGTCTGCGTAATAAATCAAAACAGGAAATGAAAAAATCAGTCCAGAAAAAAGGAGCGCCTAATATTTCAAAATTTAGACCAATCTTATTTTGGGATACTGATATTCAAAAAATACAATGGATCAAAGAAAAAGATAGTGTTTTGAAAAGAGTTTTTGAAAGAGGAAATGAAGTAGAAAAAAATGAAATCACGAAGTTTTACAGTACATATTATAATAAATGAAAATTAAAAAACTTCACTACGAAACTGTTACCCCATTACTACTTGAATCCTTAAATAAACTTATGAAATTAGAGGTTTTCAGGCCTTTTAAATTAGTTGGAGGAACAGCATTAAGTTTACAAATTGGACATAGATTATCAGTAGATATTGACTTATTTACAGAAGAAC
>CANHBA010000118.1 GCA_947458985.1 Flavobacteriales bacterium | reverse complement strand
GCAGCCATGCCGATGAATTTCGCTTGAAGCGCAATGAGCCCGCGTTTTACACCAATTCCCACATCTCAAATGTGCTGAGTTATGAGGCGCAATTATCGGTGAATATCAATAGGCAACACATCCTTTTTGGTTTGGAACAACGCTTAGAGGAACTTAATAGCAGCAATTTAGGTTTGCGCGAGCGGCAATATCAAAGTGCGTTTGTGCAAGCTCAAGGCGCGCTGGGTACTGTAGACTATGCCGCGGGGCTTTTGGTATTTGCCTATAATTTAGAAAATCCGCAACTGATGCCAAGTATTCAACTCGGGCGTGCACTTTCTTATCATCATTTTGTTTTTGCCAACTACAGCCGTGGCAACCGCGTACCTACCTGGACCGAAATGTTTTATACCGACCCCTCCAATGTGGGCAATCCAAATTTACAGCCTGAATTTTCGAATGCAGCAGAACTGGGTTATCGTTACCACCCCAATCAGTACAACCCAAAAGGGTATTTTTGGAAACTCGATGCAGCGCTCTTTTACCGCCAGCACACCAACATGATTGACTGGGTGCGAGAAACGTCTTCGGTTTCGCCCAATCCGAATCCTTGGATGCCGGTCAATATTGCCAATGTGGCTTTTACGGGCATGGAAACGAGCCTGCAATTTAACGTCAAGAAAGGTGGAACCTGGGGCCCGAATAAATTCAATTTGAATTACACCTACATCACAGCCAAGCACAATTTTACAAGTGAGCAAGAATCTAGGTATGCTATTACTAGCATGCGTCACCAACTCAATGGGCAGGCTTTGTTTGATCTGAGTGAAAAAGTACAATTGAACCTCACTTACCGTTTGGTGCAGCGCATTGAACAAGAATTGTATCAGGTGGTAGATGCCAAGGTTTTGATCCCGATCAATACGCATTGGACTGTTTTTGCAGAAGGGAATAACCTCACCAATACACAATACGTTGAGGCTGGCTTTGTACAGATGCCAGGGCGTTGGTTCAAGCTTGGGCTTACTTTTGGCCACAGAGCTATTGACAACCCAAGACCTTAAGCTCTTTTTTTAGTAACCTACTTTTTGACGGGTGCGTTGCAGCACTTCTTGCGCCACCGCTTTTGCCTTTTTGGCGCCAATTTCTAGTGCAGCTTCAATTTCTGCGGTGTTGGCCATTAAATGGTCAAAGCGTGTGCGGGCCTCGCTGAACTTTTCTAAAATGAGTTCAAATAACGCTTGCTTGGCGTGTCCGTAGCCGTAGTTGCCTGCTAAATAGTTTTCGCGCATGGTGGCAATTTGTGCTTCGTCGGCTAGTAACTGATACAACGCAAAAGTATGGCAGGTGTCTGGGTTTTTAGGCTCTTCTAGCGGTGTGCTGTCTGATATAATAGACATGATTTGCTTGCGCAATTGTTTCTCTGGTAAAAAGATATCGATGAAGTTATTGCGCGATTTACTCATTTTTTCGCCGTCGGTGCCCGGAATGAGCATGGTGTCGGGCTGAATTTGTTCTTCTGGCAACACAAATGTATCTCCGTAAGTAAGGTTAAAGCGGTTGGCTACATCGCGGGCCATTTCAATGTGTTGTTTTTGATCCTTTCCAACTGGTACAATTTCGGCGTCGTACAACAAAATGTCGGCGGCCATCAGAATAGGGTAGGTGAACAAACCTCCATTGACGTCGTCTAGGCGGTCTGCTTTGTCTTTAAAAGAATGTGCAAGTGTCAGTCTTTGATATGGATACTGACAAAGCAAATACCACGTGAGTTCAGTTACTTCAGGGATGTCAGATTGGCGGTAAAAAACAGTTTGCTCAGGGTTGAGGCCAAATGCCAACCAAGTAGCTGCTGTAGCGTAGGTGTTGTTACGCAGGGTGGTACCGTCTTTGATTTGGGTCAGGGAATGCATGTCTGCAATGAACAAGAAAGATTCGTTGGCGGGGTTTTGAGCCAAGCGAATGGCAGGGAGTATGGCGCCTAGAATATTGCCTAAATGAGGGGTTCCTGTACTTTGTATTCCGGTTAAAATGCGTGACATTGCGATAATTTTGTTCAAAATTAGTCATTTTGAAGCGTTTTTGAGTGGCTGTTGCTCTCTTGTAATTGCTAACTTTGAAGCATGCAGAAAATCTTTGGTGTGTTCGGTCTCATTTGGAAGCTATACATAGCCCTTGTCTTTTTTATTTTCGCGCTGTTGTTTTACCCGCTCTTTTGGGTCTTGCAACTCAAGTCTACTTGGCGCAAACACGGCTTTCAGATTTTTATACTCTGGAGTTGGTTATTGCGTATTTTTTGCCTTTATCCAGTGCGCATCAAGCTCAATTCACCCTTGCCAAAAGCGCCGTTTATCATCGTTTCCAACCATTCTTCTTACCTCGACATCTTTCTATTGCCTTCCATTTTGCCGCAGCATCCTTTTGCATTTTTAGGGAAGGCCGAAATCCTCAAATACCCAATTGTACGCACCTACTTCAAAGCGCTCAATATTCCGGTATACCGCAAAAACAAATCAAAAGCAGGCCAAGCATTAGTTCAGGCCAAAAAAGCCATGGAAGATGGCTGGTCTATCGTTATTTTTCCGGAGGGCACCATACCAGAAGAGCACATCCCACAAATGATTCCCTTCAAAAACGGCGCATTTCGCTTGGCCAAAAATCTGAATGTCCCGGTTTTGCCACTCACCTTCACCCAAAACTTTCATTTGTTTTCTGACCCCACCCAAATATTAGGTCCAGCGCATCCGGGTGTAGTGGAAGTACATATTCATCCTTACATCTCCGTAGAAGAAGTAGCTGCTTCTAGCATAGAAGAAATCAGCGCTAAATGTTTTGATTTAATTGAAACGCCCATTCGCGAAGCGCATCCAGAACTGTTTAAAAAATTGTAATTTTGTCTTATGGAAGTCAATGAAGCCCTTATCGATCACATCGCACACCTCTCCAAATTGTCTTTTGTTGGCGCTCAAAAAGATGCCATTCGCCAAGACATGCAACGCATGATCGCATTTGTCGACAAACTTTCTGAACTCGACACCACAGGTGTAGAACCCCTCATTTTTATGTCAGAAGAGGTCAACCGACTGCGCAACGACGAAGTCGAGCAAAGCATTAGCCACGAAGACGCCCTGCGCAATGCCCCTAAAAAAGATTCAGATTATTTCAGAATCCCTAAAGTCCTAGACAAATAAATTGAAGGTCAGCGGTTTTACATTCATTCGAAACGCCGTCTTACTCGATTATCCGATTGTTGCAGCCGTCCAATCGATTTTACCACTCTGCGACGAAGTAGTGGTGGCGGTGGGCAATTCTACCGACGACACCCTAGCCCTGATCCAAAATATCGATCCCAAAGTACGGATCATCCAAACCACCTGGGACGACACACTCCGTGAAAATGGCCGCGTGCTTGCAGTTGAGACCGACAAAGCGCTGGCCGCTATCAATCCTGAGGCAGACTGGGCCATTTACATCCAAGGTGATGAAGTCATGCACGAAGCCGATCATCCGGAAATTTTAAAAGCAATGACCCGTTTTCAGCACGATCAAGACGTAGATGGTTTGTTGTTTGATTACCTCCATTTTTATGGCTCCTACGATTACATTGGCGTTTCTAACAATTGGTACAAAAAAGAAATAAGAATTGTGAAGCCCGGAAGAGGTATTTACTCTTTTCGCGATGCGCAAGGTTTTCGCAAAACCCCAGATCAGAAACTCAAAGTGGCACCTGCCAACGCACGCGTGTTTCATTACGGTTGGGTCAAGGACCCGCAAGCCATGCAGCGCAAACAAGAGAGCTTTCACAAGCTTTGGCACGACGATGCTTGGCTCGAGAAAAACATCAAGGTGGCTGCTGCTTTTGACTACGAAGACCACATCCATGAGCTCGCCCGTTTTGAAGGTACACACCCGCAGTGGATTGCACCGAGAATTGCGGCGCGCAACTGGACTTTTCAGATGGATATCACAAGACGCAAAAGGACACTAAAAAATAGAGTGAAGAATTGGCTCAAACTAATTGGTATCGATACCAATTATGCCAACTATACGCTCATTAGGTAGCAAACACCAAAAAAATATCTTTACGATAAAAGGCTTTACTCAGCCAGTTTAAACTTACAATACTTAATGACGTGCCCGCGCTTACGGAAGAATTCTTCATAGTAGGTTTTGATATGGAAGATCTCTCTGGTTTGAGGATCTAAATCGGCAGGCATATTGGCATAGAGGTCGGGGTAACACTCTAGCATTTGATGGCCGTGTTCTTCTATTTGCTCGAGGGTGTAATCGAACAAGACATCGGAGTCGGTTTTCATGTGAATAATGCCACCGGGCTTTAAAATCTTTTTATAGCGCGCCGTAAAAATGGGCGAAGACAGCCTCTTGCGGGCTTTTTGGGGTTGTGGATCGGAAAACGTGAGCCAAATTTCATCGATTTCGCCTTCTTCGAAATAATCTAAAATAAAATCGATGCGGGTGCGCAAAAAGGCAACGTTGTTGAGGTTGGTTTCGAGTGCTTCTTTGGCACCGATATAGATGCGGTTGCCTTTGAGGTCTACGCCAATGAAGTTTTGCTCGGGGAATTGACGGCCCATGCCCACGGCATATTCACCTTTGCCACAACCGAGTTCTAGAATGATCGGGTTGTTGTTGCCAAAAACGGAGCTTCTCCAATTTCCTTTAGTTGCAAATGGTTCTCCCATGACGGGCTCCAATACATTTGCGAATGTCTTGATCGCTGCAAAGCGTTTTAACTTATCTTTTCCCACGCGGCAAAGTTAAGAGATTCCTTGTAATTTTGCGCCATGCATTTCGTTGAACCCTTTTACAATTGGCGCGGCTACTACATCGCCGATGAAGACCCAAACTCTCCTTTTTACGGCCGCGAGTACAGCGAATTTGCATTTAGCAATACCGTTTACAACTTTTATATCCATCCGCAATGGGATGAATTCGGTTCGCCAACGCTCTTTTTAAAGATCCTTTTTGTAGACTACGACGAGCAATACGCCATCATTGAGCTCATTGGTGAATGGAACGACGCCATTGAAAACGACATCATGATTCTCAAGCGCGATGTCATTGATGTTCTCATCGATTCAGGCATTACGGCGTTTATCCTGATTGGCGAAAACGTGCTCAATTTTCATCATTCCGACGACTGCTATTATGAAGAATGGTTCGACGACGTCGAGGACGGCTGGATTGCCATGATCAACTTTCACGACCACGTCATCCGCGAATTTGAACAAGTAGGCATAGACCATTATTTTGTAATGGGCGGCGAGCTAGAAGAAATCGAATGGCGCACCTACCAACCCCAACATTTTTATCAGAAGGTGGCTGGTTTGGTGCAGAAGAGAATTGGTTAGTACTGGCTAAAAACCTTATTGAGCTTGCGTAACATCCCGAAAAGTAAAAGCGCAGCCAAACCTAATAAGACGAAGTTCAGATAGAAAAAGTTGGCTTTTTGTTCATAGCCATCCCACATGGAGCTGAGTACACCTGAAAGTTTATTTCCTATAGAAGTCGCTAAGAACCAACCACCCATCATCAAAGAGGTGAGGCGCGCTGGGCTCAATTTAGAAACCAAAGACAAGCCCATTGGGCTGAGGAATAGTTCTCCAATGGTAATAACAGCATACGAACTAATGAACCACCACGCCGAAGATTTATCAGCACCGTTGTTGGAGGCATAAACCGCGCCGACCATGACCAAGCAGGAAAGCGCCGAAATCAGGAGGCCAAAAGCAATTTTTGTAGGTGTTGAGGGTTCCTTTCCTTTTCGGTTCAAGAAGGCAAAAAAGGCAACTACAAGTGGTGTGAGTGCAATGACCCAAAAAGGATTCACGCTCTGAAATAAATTGGTGTTGAATACGCGGATGGTGGCGCCTTCTTTTGGTAAATCTTCCGCCGCTTGATTGTTAAAGTAAGTAGGATATGCGATTACTTTTTTATCTTTCTCGATGACTCGAAATTGTTTGTCGATAAAAGGAACGCTGTCTTTTGAGTAAGTAATTTCCTCTGAAAGTTTGAGGCTGGTGGTGAGAGGTTGCACTACAGCTGGTACCTCGCGGTCAGTGTAATTCATGGCCCAGGTGTTCATGGTAGAACCATTCTGCTTGAAAATAGCCCAAAACGCAATGACCACTGCAAAAATAGAAAGCATAGCACCAATTTGTGGCTTTTCAGAAGCTGGTGATTTGCGGTAGAGGTGAATGTAAAAGAAAACAACAGGAATACAGCCAAAAAGAAAGGCGTCAGTAGATTTAGAACCAACCAAAGGTGTTTCAAAAGTCAGGGGAATGAGTCCGAAAACAACAGCAGGCAAAAGAATAGTGCCTAAGATTTTAAGCAAAGGCATGTCTGTCTCTCCAATCGGTTTGATTTGATCTGCGTGTTTGTAGTGCTTGGTCCCGATGATAAAAACCAATACGCCAATGAACATCCCGACGCCAGCTGCCCAAAAAGCAGCGTACCAACCGTACATGTTATAAAGGGCAGCCCCAAAGAAATTACAGACAAACGCACCGATATTGATCCCCATGTAGAAGATGTTGTAGCCAGCATCTTTACGCGCTTTGTACGATTCTTCATTGTATACGTTGCCCAGAAGGGTAGAGATGTTGGGCTTGAAAAAACCGTTCCCCAAGATGATCAGTGTCATGGCTAGATAAAGAAAATTGAGGTCTTTGACGGACATCAGGATGTAACCCAAGCCCATTAAAATACCTCCAATAATGATGGATTTGCGGTAGCCCAATACGCGGTCAGCCAGTAAGCCACCGATAAAAGGTGTCAGAAAGACGAGCGCGATGAACGTACCATAAAGGTCGCTAGCTTGTGCTTCATTGAGGCCAAATCCACGTTCTGTATCTTTGAGATACAGCGTGAAAATACCAATCATGAGGTAATAACCGAAACGCTCCCACATTTCTGATAAAAAAAGAAAGGGGAGCGCTTTTGGATGTTTTGAACCAAACATAGGTGTAT
>CANHBA010000117.1 GCA_947458985.1 Flavobacteriales bacterium | reverse complement strand
GGGTTAGGGTAAAGATTCCAAGCGTTTGGTACAGGTGTTTCTACTCCTGCAGTGCTATTGATTTGGAAAGTTGTGGCCAAAGAACAACCGTTGTCATCGGTAATGGTGATCAAATACACACCCACACCTAAATCCGTGAGGTCCTCATCTGTTGAATTCGTAGACCACATGTAGGTATAAGGAGCTGTTCCACCAGTTGTGGTGAGGTCAAGCGCGCCATCTAAAGCACTTAATGAAGTAGCATTTGTAATGGTGGCATTGACAACCAAAGGCGAAGTTGGCGCCGTGATGGTAAAGTCCATTTGGCCATTGCAACCATTGAGGTCGGTGACCAAAACGCTCAACTGACCTGCGCTTAAATTATTGATTTGAGCTTCAGATGTTTGGTCAGACCAAAGGTAAGTATAAGGTGCAACACCACCACTTACATTGAGGCTAAGCGCACCGTTGTTGCCACCATAACATGAAACTGGCGTCAGCAAATAAGCCACTTGAATAAGAGATGGCTCATTGATATAGCGATATGCGGTAACCAAACAATTGTTAGAATCGCGCACGTGTACTTCGTAGATGAGGTCGCCAGGAAGATTATCAAAATTACTCGCTGTTCCGAAAGGTTGCGCATTGAGGCTGTACAAATAAGGCGCTACACCACCACTAGCGGTTACGTTGATTGCACCATTATTTGCGCCGAAACACGTTACATTCAAACCAGTTGTATGCACCTGAATTTGACTAGGCTCAGTGATTTCGAAAGCCTGAGCTGCCACGCAATTTGCAGCATCTTTGATCAGTACGGTATAGGTTCCTGCATATAAATTAAGGAAGCTAGAACCAGATTGATAATTGAGACCGTTATTGAGGCTGTAGGCAAAAAAGCCTGCTCCACCCGATGCCAAAACTTGAACACTACCTGCAGGCGTTCCATGGCACAAGATATCGGTAACATTCGTTTGAACAACAAAAGCATTTGGTTGCAAAATGACCTTCGCCATTGTATCCAAACAACCATTCGCATCTTTGACATACATGATATAAGCGCCAGCAATTAAACCTGAAAACGTAGGATTTGCTTGATAATTGACACCGTTTTTACTGTATGACAGTGCTCCTGTTCCGCTCGTTACATTTTGAATGCTAATGGCGCCATCTTGACCACCAAAACAAGACACATTCTGAGCACTTAGGTTTCCAATATTCGGACCACCCGCAGAAGTAATGACACCAGAAACCATGTTCTGACACATATTCGCATCGCGCAATACAATGAAATAATTGCCCGCCGCAAGGTTAGTAAACAAGCCCGTACTGCTAAAAGTACTGCCATCTAAACTGTATTGGTAACCCGTACCAGAACCTCCAGTGGCCATAGCCATGATGGAACCATTGCTTGTGGTACATGTAGCATTGGTCGTATTCACGGTTGCTGTAATCTGACTTGGTTGGGTAATAATGATTGAGGTGGCTAACATACAGTTATTAACGTCTTTCACACGGAGTAAAAACGTATCTGCAGGCAAGTTATTGAAAACGTTGCCGCTTTGGTACGAAATGCCATCTAAGCTAAATGCATAAGTTGGCGTACCCCCACTTACAACAGCTGTAAGTGTTCCAGTTGAAGAACCATAGCACGTTGCGGCAAGCGGTGTGAGTGCATTGGCTAATTGTGTAGGTTGTGTAACCGAAACAACACCTGTTTTCACACAACCCGTTACATCCTTGACATAAACGGTGTAGCTACTTGCATACAAACCTGTAAACACAGCTGCCGATTGGTAATTAATGCCATTCAAACTGTAAATATGGGTACCTGTTCCGCCAAAAGAGGCCACTTGAATGCTGCCATTATTACCACCAAAACAACTGACGGTTCCGGTGCTCAACTGCATGCTCATGGCTGTACCTTGCGTAATGGTTGCCACCGCAAAACTTGTACATCCTGCGTTGTCTTTCACCACACACGTATAATTTCCAGCAATCAAACCGGTAAAAATACTAGCACTTTGAAAAGTAACCCCATTATTTATGCTGTACTGAACTGCTCCTGTACCTCCTGTAGATGCCAAACTAATAGAACCATCGTTTCCGTTGAAACAACTCACTTGGTTCACATTGGGTGCGGCTAAAACTGGCGCTGCATTGGCATTGACCAATACATTAGTGGTAGTCGAACATGCATTTGCGTCTTTTACTGTAAGCAAATATGCTCCAGCAGCAAGTGCACTGAACGTGCCTGAACTTTGAAAAGCACCTGCATTCAGTTTGTACTGAAGTGGCGACATCCCGCCGGTTGCGTTGCAAGTAAATGCACCGTTGCTCAATCCGCAAGCACTATTGGTAACCAAAATATTGTTCAAAGAGATTCCAAGAGGTTGGGTGATTGTAAAAGTAGCAGTTGTCTGACAACCTTTTGCATCTTTTAAATTAAGCGTATACACCCCTGGAGCCAGATTTGAAAAAGCGGCAGTTGTTTGCCAAGGCCCATTATTAAGGTTGAACTGATAAGGCGCTGTTCCATATTGCCCTACGGCTAAAATAGAACCATTAGCTGCACCATTGCACGTCACATTGGTCAATGCACTTGCCGAAGCGGTGAGCCCAACCGAAACCTGCTTGGTATAAGTTTGTGTGCAGGTATTGTTCCAGCCTTCAATTTTAGTGGTCAGACTGATGGTATAAGCACCGCCTGTAGTATAAGTATGTGAAGGAGACATGGCGTGTGACACTGGCGTTCCGTCGCCGAAATCCCAAGAATACAGAAAATTAGGTCCCGCATAGTTAGTGGCACCAATTTTATTGAACATACTGTCTGTGGTGAGCAACGATGTGTTGAGTGGCGTAAAATTACCATTTGTAGCCAAACAAGTACTAGCCAATTCAAAAGAAGGCGCGTTGTTGTTGGCCATCGTTGGGATAATGTAAAAATCACCATTACTACCAAAACTGCTCATGGCGCTCGTCCAGTTGTTGCCAGTTGAGGTGCCCGATAAGGAAGCTAAATCCTGACCTAATCCTTCGCCATTGCCGGTATAACGCAAGTTGAAGGTGGTACCGAAGGGCGGTGCATTAAGTAGCTCCACGGTGAGCGCAAAATCATTACTGACACTAACGCCTCCAGGAAAATTCAGCTGAATGTAGCCCGTATTGTTGTCTGGATAAGACCACCACACATGCTGCGCACTTGCAATTGTAGTGGTAGGTTTGCCACTCGCATCGACGTTGGTGACACTTACTTTCAAAGGAACCCCCGAAAAATATTGCGTTTGATGCGTTCCGTATACACGCACACTTTGTACTTTTCCGGAGCCGTTAAACTTGTAGGTTTGAGCAGCGCGTTCTTCTACCCCACTCTGGAGCTGATAACTACTCGTTGACCCTACATTTTTACTGGCCACAAATCCATTTGGATCGCTGGCGCAGGTATATTGCGCCTGGGCGTTTCCGTACCACAAGAGCAGTCCGGTGGTGAGCATTGTAATTTTTCTTTTCATGTCTGAATTTTTAATGAATAAACAGCTACAAAATTGCTGTGCATTCAGCCAGCTATACTTACATAAGAAATGGAATGTGTTGCGAAATTTTAGGCGATTAACGTACTATTAACCTAAGATTTGTACATTTAACCTATGAAAGAAAGAATGTGTGTAGTTTTAATTACATCGTTGTTGCTGCTCACAAAGCAGCAGGCTTTCGCCCAAACTTTTGCGCGCAGTTGGGATGCCTGGTTTGGTGAGTTACAAGTGGGCAAAGCCACAGGAATGCAAACCACCGGCACTAGTTATAGCTTAGGTCTCTATAAATCAGTTCAAAATCATGGTTTTGGCCTAGACTTCGGCGGCGTTCACTTACAAGACTCCCGCTTATTATTCGGCACCTTCAGCCTCAGCCAAGACCTCCTCAGAATTACCCGAAACCGACGCTCCTCTTTTTATCTTTACGGATCGGCTGGTTTAGGACTAACCCACCTACGCAACGACCAACTCCAAGACAACTTTTTATTGCGCGGAGACGACATGATCCATCTTCAAGTAGGCCTGAGCCCCACTTATTTCTTTTCCCGTGATTTCGCCTTACAGTTGTCTGCAAAATACCAAAAGCAAACCCTCATTGATTATCAGCTCGACAAACTTTGGAGCATTCAAATCGGTATGTTCTTTTTAATACCGAACTTCAAACCATTCTAGATTGCACTTGTTGTAAGTTCAAAACAACTTATGTCTCTGATCCGAATAGACCGCTCCGAAATCGAAAAAATGGGCCGCATTGAGCGTCTCAACCTCGTCAATAGCTGTACGGGCTATAAATCTGCCAACCTCATTGCAACCATTTCCAACGAAGGCAAAACCAATGTTGCGGTATTTTCAAGCATCACACATTTAGGGAGCGACCCTGCGCTGATCGGTTTTATTCTGCGCCCTACTACCGTGCCACGCCATACCTATCAGAACATCAAAGCCTATGGCTATTTCTCGGTCAACCACATTACTTCAGACCAAATTGCAGATGCCCACCACACCTCTGCCAACTACCCTGAAGAGGTCAGCGAGTTTGACATGACCAACCTCGAGCCAGTTTACCACGGCGGTTGTCCTGTTCCTTTTGTCAAAGGAAGCCCTGTGAAATTATTGTGTAAATACGTCAACGAATACCTCATCGAGGAAAACGGTTGTTTGCATATCATTGCCAGTATTGAAGCTATCTTTTACGAAGAAGAACTCCTGACCCCAGACAACTGGCTGCAACTCGAAAAAGGCAATGTTGTAGCGATCAACGGACTTGACGGCTATGCACTTCCCCAACTTTTGGAACGATTTTCGTATGCAAGAGCCAAAAAATAAATAACTATGATTAAACGCTTCCTCTTTTTAGGCCTTACAGTAATATTAACTGCTTGTGTTTCTGTTCAGGAAGCACCTAACGTGGTGGAACTTACACAAGAACACACGCGCATGGCGATCATGCCCATCTCGGCAACAATTGAGCGTAAAATTTGGATGAATCAAGATAAATACAACGAACTCTGCCGCATCAAAAGTGAAGAAACCCAACAGCGCCTCTACCGTCAGCTTTCATTTTATGCCCGCAGCGGCGCGCTGCATGCAGAGCTCATGACGCCAGATGAAGTCAATGCCATCCTCTTTGGTGCGGGCTACCCTAATACACCCAAAACCAACAACGACCTCTGTAGCTTACTACATGTAGACGCCCTGGTTTTTGGAAATATTCAAGTATTAGAACCCATCAGCGAAGCAACAGCCATTATGATCAATTCAACCAATCCTAACTTCACTGCGATCACGAACGTCGTCAATCTCAACCTCTCCATTTACGATGCCAAACGCGCCGAGCAAATTTGGAATGGCCAAACCTCACTTAATGGTCAATATGGCTCTATTAAGGAAAACATGCAGCGAAGAGCGATTCGTAGAATGGTACGCAACGTGCCTCACACGCTCAAAAAGCGCCGTTACAAAAAAGCATATCAGGAGTTGAATGGCATTTAGCTCTTGAAGTAGTTTTCAAAATACGCATCTGTAAAAATGGGATAGGCCAGTACTTTTCTACAGTTTTCAAAATTGTCTTTCCATTCCTGTAAATCACCACTCTTCATTGCTTTGGCAATTTCCAATCTAAAGAACGACACAAAAACCTCAATAAACTCTCGGTAGCCATGTCGGATATGACCGTAAGGTATATTTTCTAGAATGCTAAGGGCCTTGGTAAATTGTTTGTCTGCAATCAGAACCGACACCTGAAATACGCGGTGAATAGATACCTGAGAAAAGTGATACCAAAATTTGATATCGTGGACCATGTGTTGTTTTTGGGCAACAAAAGCAACCAAATCGGGCTGACGCATTACCAAACCCTGAACTGCAGGTTCATAAAGTAATTCCGTGGCATAATTTGGTTCAAAAGCAAGGCGCTCTAGCATTTGCTCTCTGAGTCTATGCTTTGCTTGCTTGGTTTTAGCTTGAAGCATTTTCAAACTAAAAATGCGACCAAATAAGATGGGGTGTTGGTTTAGCGAAAGTGCTGGAATCGCTCGAAGAATTGCATTGGGAATCTTTTCTTGCATCAGCAAAGATCTCCACGCCTCTAAACAAGAAATAAATGTAATTGTCTCATCATCAAGCTTATCTTGTTGCGAGAGGTAGGTGATCCAGGCACCGTACTTGCCACTAATGCGGCCATAATCGACAAAAATCTTTAAAATGAGGTCCCTAAAATTAGGAAGCAATAAGAGCTGTTGCTCAAGTTCAGGATCGCTGAAATTTCTAAAGTGCAAGCCAATAAGTACGCCAATTTGAGCCACTTCATCATAAGGTAACTGCGTAAATTGAAAGGCAGGTTCTTGAAAAATAGCACGCAAACCGGCTAAATCTTTCCGATTGAGTAATTCACGTACAACTATCGTAAATGAAATGGTAAAGTGGTCATTTCGTCGCTTGCGAAACAAGAGCATCTCAATTAATACAGCACTTTCATTCGAAGACAAATTCACATATAGATTTTCCCAGGTTGGCCAGGTATCGACCTCTGTATAACGCTGAGCAAAATCATTAAAAGAGCGAAAGCCACAATAAACAGCCAATTGATCGAGTGTACTTAAGCGCGGTTTTCGGTATTCGGCTAAACCAAACATACGGCGCAAAGTATTGTAGGACAACACCGCACCTGTCTTTTCGTAAATATCTTGCACGAGCAACTCACAAGCACCTCTATCCGTGATTTTACGATTGAATGTTTTCTCGAGTTCTAATTTTAATTCATCGACCATAATGTAAATGTACCGGTTGTGTATCATTTGAAGCACAAAAAGGAAAGATATTTGATTCAGTACGCTCGTAAAGAGATATCATTTGATAAAAATTAATTGATCAAAATGGCAAAAGATTTAACTAAATTCAGAATAAAAGACACAGAGCAGTGGCTGCCCAAAAACAGATTGGTATTGAGCTGTCTGCAACAATTTTTCAAGGATGTAATCGTAAAAGACTACCATCCCAATGAGAACTGGCCCAATGAGATCCAAGGTAGCGCCGGTATC
>CANHBA010000116.1 GCA_947458985.1 Flavobacteriales bacterium | reverse complement strand
TGAGACTATAGGCAGTTGAACCTGTTGGGGTAGCTACAATTAAGCCGTCGGCCCAATAGGTATTTAAGAATTTGTCTCCAATATACGCATGCACTTTGATCATGGAGGAGGTGTCTTTTTTCTGAAGGGTGAGCTCGTTGAGCGCAAAGTTTTCGTCGGCAAATAAGTCGTTGTCGGTATGGACCCTCAGCAAAGAACGTTTTTGAAATTCGTATTGACCGTCATTGAAGCGCTGCAGTGTTTGAGCAATTTGTGATTTGGAAAGATTCGACAAAAAACCCAAACGACCTGTATTGATACCTAGAATTGGAACTCCAGAATCGCGGATAAAAGAGACAGCTTTCAAAAAAGTACCGTCGCCTCCTAAACTGATCATGAGGTCAAAACCACTTTTGAGGTCGAGGTGATTGGTAAAAGTCTGATAAGTAAGGGGCCACTGATATTTGGTGTGGAGCTGCTGGGCTAATTCGTGCTCGAGCACTGGTTTCCACCCTAACTCTACAATTCCTTTGAGTAGGTTTTCAAAAACACTGAGGTCTTGCTTGAATATTTTTTTAGCGTATACGGCGATTTGTTTCATTACATGCTTAAATAATGCATGAGTTCTTGGTAGCGGTCTTGGAGTTCGTCTGGTTGTTGACTGTCTTGAAAGCTCGCTAGCACTTGGTAATCATAGCGCTCAAAGGTACGGATAATTGCACTTAGGTTTTGTTGATTGAGGCGCAAATTGACTTGAATTTTGGTGCTATCTGGGATATTACTCACAAATAAATTCAGGATTTTAGCCTGATTGCTTTCGACAATCTGGGCAATTTGTGCTAAGGTATAGTCATTGGCATTCATTTCTAGCACCAAAACAGAACCTGACTCATTGAGCCCGCTGGTTTCGGCCAATAATTGCAGTAATTCTTGGGCGCTAATGACACCTAAGTAATTTTCTTGGCGGTCTAATACGGGAAGAACCGTTAATTTGAAGAGTGCAAAATGTTGGAGTAAATCAAATAAGTGCGCATCGGCAAAAGCAAAAGGACGCGGGAGGTGCTGAAATAACAGATCTAGGCTTTGGTCGAGGTCGGATTGATCTAGTAATTCGGATTCAGAAACAAGACCCACAAAATTCCCGTTTTTAAGGACGGGAAGGTGATTGACCTGAAATTCATCCATCCAGAACAGCGCTTTTTCACCGGTATCGGTGTGCAATAATGGAGGGATTTGATCTGAAAGTATATTAGAAGCTCTCATAGTGGGCGCAAAATACTAAATTCCTTGAATGTTTCGTACTTTTGCAACTCAATTATTGTGCCATGACCAGACTCAGCGTGAATATCAATAAAATCGCAACCTTGCGCAATGCACGTGGTGGTCAAACACCAAACGTGTTGCAATTTGCGCTCGACGCCGAAAGATTCGGTGCGCAGGGGATTACCGTGCATCCAAGACCCGATGAACGCCATATTACCGCCCAAGATTGCTACGACCTTCACGACCGCATTCAAACAGAATTCAATATCGAAGGCTACCCAGATGCGCGCTATCTGCAACTCATCAAAGACCTCCGCCCTGCTCAGGCCACTTTGGTACCGGATCCACCGGGTGTACTCACTTCCAACGCAGGTTGGGATTGCATCCGCCAAGCCAAATTTCTCGCGCCAATTATTGCTCAAATTCAGGCTTTAGGCGTTCGTGTTTCGCTGTTCATGGAAACCGATCTCTCACAACTCGACCAAGCCAAAGCCCTGGGGACCGAACGCATTGAATTTTATACTGGCCCTTACGCCGAACACTACAGCACTGATAAAAATGCAGCTGTTGCGCCCTATAAGTTGGCGGCACAACACGCCGTAAATTTAGGCTTGAGTATCAATGCAGGCCATGACCTCAGTTTGGAGAATTTGGCATTTTTGAAAGCTGAACTTTGTGCACTCGACGAAGTTTCTATCGGACATGCGCTCATTTCAGATGCGCTCTACTTGGGCATAGAAAACACCATTCAAAGGTATCTCTACGAATTGCGCTGAGGCGCCTGATGCAGCACGCGCTGCGGATAAGGAATTTCAATGGAATACGCTCTAAAGAGGCGATCGATTTCCAACCTGATTTCCGACTTATAGTTGTTGATATCCCAACTTTGATCGGCCCAAAAGACGAGTTCGAGTTCTAGACCTGCGTCGCCAAAATCAGCGAGTCGTACCATAACAGGATTGTTTTTTTTGACTTTTGGATGCGCTAAGGCTGCCTGCTTGAGCAAGCGTTCAATTAAGGTGAGGTCGGCACCGTACGCCACTGCTAATTTGATGGTAAAGCGCGTCAGTTCTGAGCCGTGGCTCCAGTTTTCAATGCGGTCTTGGGTGAGGTGCGTATTGGGAATAATGAGCACGTTTCCTTCTCGGGTCTGGATTTGAGTGGTGCGCACATTGATCTTGACAATTTTGGCCACCATAGACTCATTGCTTTGCGCAGCTGTTTTGGTTTTGCCGTTGATCTCGACGATATCACCAACCCTTAAATTACCCTCAAAAAGTAAGACTATTCCGGCAATCATGTCTTTGAAAACATCCTGAAGTCCGAGGCCGAGGCCCACCAGAAGACCAACCGAACTGGTCAGTAATATCATGAGGTCTATACCGAGCAGCTTGAAGCAAAGCAAGATGGAACTGACGTAGATAAAGTATTTAGCGAGCTGATTGTAGACAAATTCTGTCCCGGCATCGATGTTGGGGTTGTTTTTGTAACGACGCGCAAAATAGAGCCGCGTGAGGTTAGTGGCGATTTTGGCGCCAAAAAAGACGGAAATAACAATTAAGATGTCGGCAAAATCGATTTTAAAGCTGTCAAAAGACAGGAGTTTGAAACGCAAGAAATCGTTGAAGGTGACATGACCGTTGTTGTAGCGTAAGCTTAAGATTGCCACGTAAATTGCCAATAAATAAACACTTTGGCTAACGAGGCGCAAGCGAGCCATTTGCTTGGCTTCCAATTGGAGATTGGCACTTTTGACATAACCTTTTAAAGCTTTATGAACCAAGCGGCGCAGGATGACCGCAGCTAAAAAAATCAGTATTAGAAAAATAAGATTCCAAAAGCAAATTTTGTAGGGGCCAATGTAAAATAGAGTTTCTGCAAACATATCAGCGAATTAGGGTAATTCCGATTTGTTCAGAGAGCAGCATCTTGACCTTTTCCAAACTCACGAGTTCGCCGAGAGCTAAAAGAAGGTCGTCGTCTTTTAAAGTGTCTTGGGTTATTTCGCTGCGGATTTGATTGATTTTTTGCTCCACAAAGGCTAATTTAAAGCGGTAGATGACCTCAACAACTGTTTGATGGAGGTCGTCGGATTCAGACTTTGTTTGAATTTTGTAGCGCGCCACCCAGTTATGACTCAATTCTTGTTCATGGGCTTCGATGTCGGCTACAAATTGGACAATTTGCTGGTTTTCGTGGCGCAAAAAGAAACTAGATTCATAGAGTGTTTGCTCTTCCAAAGCTCCTTTTTCAAAAATGCGGTAAATTTCTTCGAAGAGCGGTGTTTCAAAAAAGAGCTCGTCTTTTTGAAGTTCATGGACGATGAGTTCGATGACGCTCGTTTGTGTTTGGGGCTGTCCTGGCTCTTGCCAAATAAGGGCCCGGGTTCCGTATTTGATCAGTACCCGAATGAGTTCGGCTTCAAAAATGGTGTGGTCAGCGGCTGTTTCTAGCGACGCTTCTAAGGATTGTGGTGTTGGATTTTTAGGGAGTTCTAGCGCACCAATAGCTGGGTCTTGATAGGTTTTCGCCATGGCAGACTTGCGCAAATTGAGCAATTCAGACTGTACGATCGTCTCTGAAATATCAAATTGCTGCGCGAGCTGTTGTACGTAGACAGAGCGCGTAATTTGATCTGGAATGAGAGAAACCGAATGCACGATGTCTTTGATGAGCCCTGCCCGAAGAATTGGATCGTTGGCGCCATCGGCAAGCAAAATACTGGCCTTAAAAGAAATGAAATCTTGTTTGTGACCAGCTATATAAGCGCTTAACTCGGCCGAGGACCTCGATTTAGAGAAGGAGTCGGGGTCTTCGCCGTCGGGAAAAAGCACGACTTTCACGTTGAGGCCTTCTTCTAAAATGAGGTCAATGCCACGGAAACTAGCTTTGATACCAGCTGCATCGCCGTCGTAGAGAATAGTGAGGTTCTTGGTGTAGCGACTGACTAACTTGACTTGTTCTTTTGTTAAAGAAGTACCCGAAGACGACACGACATTTTGGATGCCTGCTTGGTGCATACTGATGACGTCGGTATAGCCCTCACAGAGCAAACATTCGTTGTACTTGACGATGTCTCCTTTGGCGAAATACAAACCATAAAGGATTTCGCTCTTGTTGTAGATGATGCTCTCAGGAGAGTTGAAATATTTGGCGACTTTTTTATCAGAAAGCAAGGTGCGGCCACCAAAGCCTAATACGCGACCCGAAACGCTGTGAATTGGAAACATGACGCGGCCTTTAAAAAAATCAAAGGTGCGTTCGTCTTTAGACTTAGTGAGGCCTATAGCCTCGAGGTAATCTTTGTTGTATCCTTTTTCGAGTGCGAGGTCGGTAAAGGCGGAGCCGGTGTTTAGGCAGTAGCCGAGTTGGAATTTGTCTATGGTAGCGAGCGTAAAACCGCGTTCTTCAAAATACGACAAACCTATAGCCTTTCCCTCTTGGGAATTGAGTAGCATCTCTGAAAAAGCATTTTTAGCAAACTCGTTGATGATCAGGAAGCTCTCGCGTTCGTTGAGTGCTGCGAGCTCTTCAGCGGTGGCTTCGCGCTCTTCTGGCACTTCGATGTTGTAGCGCTTGGCCAACCAGCGGAGCGCTTCGGGATAGCTGAAGTGCTCTTTTTCCATGAGAAAACTCGCGGCGTTTCCGCCCTTTCCAGTAGAAAAGCATTTAAAAATCTGCTTGGCAGGAGAAACGACAAATGAAGGTGTTTTTTCGTCGGTAAAGGGACTAAGGCCTTTGAGGTTAGAACCCGCGCGCTTGAGTTGCACAAATTCTCCGATCACCTCTTCAATGCGGGCGGTCTGTAGAATTTGATCGACAATATGCGGCGGAATTTTGCTCATTTAAGGATTGAAGTTTTTAACGGTTTTCTGTCCTTGTTGGTCGTAGGTAATCCATTCACCAACCATTTGATCGTCTTTATATTCGCCGTAATAGTGAATTTTTCCGTTCGGATACTTCACCACTGAGTAGCCGTTTTTCTTGCCGGCATCATAAAAAGTGAAAGAAAGGAGGGTTCCTTTTTCGCTGTAGAAATTCCATTTGCCTTCGCGGGCTCCTTTTTGATTGAGTTCGCCTTGGTATTTCACTTGTTTTTTACCTGGATACCATTCTTTGTAATGACCGTCTTTGATTTCGACGAGCTCTTCTGGAGCCACTTCTTTGGTGGTTGACTTGTTTTTATTGTCTGAGCAAGCAGGCAAGGTAATGGTTAAAAGGACAAGAAGTAGAGTCAGAAAGTGTTTCATGGAATTATTTTTCACGGTTCATGGTATAGGCCACCAAACCTATTAACGAAGCTTTTGCGGGGCTGTCGGGGTACGAACTTAAAATTTCTAGTGCCTGAGCAGCTAGGGCCTCCATGCGCTTTTGTGCGTACTGCACCCCTCCGGATTCCCAAACAAGTTGAATAGCACGCTGCACGCGGTGACTTACGTCGTATTCGTTTTTGATGATGTAACGCAGTTCTTTTTGAATGGCTGCTGGCGCATTTTGCAAGGCATAGATGAGCGGAAGTGTCATTTTTTGCTCGCGGATATCGATGCCGGTTGGCTTGCCGATATGCTCGCCGGTGCCGTAATCGAAGATGTCGTCTTTGATTTGAAATGCAAGGCCTATTAGTTCGCCAAACTGGCGCATACGAGCGCGTTCTTCTTGCGCGCCAACACTGAGGGCTCCGGCCTCACAGCAAGTGGCAATGAGCGATGCGGTTTTTTTGCGGATGACTTCGTAATATACCTCTTCGGTGATGTCTAGGTGACGGGCTTTTTCAATTTGAAGCAGCTCGCCTTCAGACATTTCTTGAACGGCGCGCGCCACAATTTCGAGGAGGTCTAGGTTGCGCTTTTCAATAGAAATAAGCAAAATACGCGAAAGCATGTAGTCGCCCACAAGCACTGCAATTTTGTTTTTCCAAAGTGCATTGACGGAGAAAAAGCCGCGGCGTTCGGCAGCGTCGTCGACGACGTCGTCGTGGACAAGGGTGGCGGTGTGTAGAAGTTCTACAAGTGTAGTGGCATCAAAAGTGATGGGGTTGATGTCGCCGAGCATTTTGGCGCTCAAAAAGACGAACATTGGGCGCAGTTGCTTGCCCTTGCGCTTGACGATATAGCTGGTGACTTTGTCTAGCAGGGCGACATCGGCGTGCATCGCATTTTGAAAATGGATTTCAAAATCGAGCAATTCTTGCTGAATGGGTGCGGTGATGTCGTCTAGGCGCTGCATCTAACAAATATACGAAAAGCCGTGGCCTAATAAAAGACCACGGCAGGAAACTTAACGCGAGAGGTGCATATTTCGCTCTGAGTAAATTTTGGTGAAGAACGGATCCTTTAAATCTTTGATAAAGCGGATGGCCTCACCGGTAGATTTCATTTCTGGACCTAATTCTTTCTTCACATCAGGGAATTTCTCGTAAGAGAACACTGGGATTTTGATGGCGTAGCCCTCTTTACGCGGCTGGAAGTTAAAGTCGGTGACTTTGTTGTGGCCGAGCATGACTTTAGTGGCGTAGTTGACGTAGGGTTCGTCATAGGCTTTGGCGATGAACGGAACCGTACGCGAGGCTCTTGGGTTGGCTTCAATGACGTATACTTTGTCGTCTTTGATGGCAAATTGAATATTGAGCAAACCTACTGTTTTGAGCTCTACGGCAATTTTTTTGGTGATGTCTTCGATTTGTGTGATGACGAAATCACCGAGGTTGTAAGGAGGTAAAACAGCATAAGAATCGCCGGAGTGAATACCTGCCGGCTCGATATGCTGCATGATGCCAATGATGTAAACGTTTTCGCCGTCGCAGATGGCATCTG
>CANHBA010000115.1 GCA_947458985.1 Flavobacteriales bacterium | reverse complement strand
ACTAATTACCCGTAGACTTACTAACTTGTTACTTCTTTTTATTACTACTTCAATCGTCCGATATATCCATTCGTTGGTCCTCCATTGGAAACCAACATCAGTTTTGGGTGTCTATAGCAGCACGGTCCACCTCTTCCCATTTCGAACAGAGAAGTTAAGCCTGCTTGCGCTGATGGTACTGCGGTTTTGATCGTGGGAGAGTAAGTCGATGCCGATTTTAAAAGCCTCACAGTAATGTGGGGCTTTTTTTTTGACCAATTATTACACCAGGTGATTTATACCTATTGTAGTTGTAACTTTTTGGGTCGCGAAATTGTTATAATTAACAGCAGCGCAACTATGATTCTTTGAAATTCAACAAAGTTTCTTTGAAATTCAACAATGATTATTTGAAAGTTATGTCCCAACATCCATTTTATATTCGGTTCATCTTCCTGTTCTTTTTAACTGGAAGTCTTCAGTTGAAGGCTCAGGAAATTACCCCCGACGATTCCTTTACTTTTGACTTATGTTTACCAAATGCTACAGCTAATAGAGCTTTTGAGAAGGTGATGATAGGATTGGTACACGCTAGTACACATTATCAATATGCTTTTAAATCAAGCTTTTATATAGGCGCGGGAGTCCATTACAGTTACTTTGCTATCAATGAGTTTCGCTTACAACCAAAAGTTTATGGTGGCATTCATTCTGGCGCCGCATTCTTTAAAACAGGTCACGAAAAATTTTGGTCTGAGCGTTTTGGAACGGATATCGGCCTAAGAGTAGGATGGGTGAGGAGTTATGTAAATTCAGATGCCTTGGCTGCTCAAAATATTTCGCCGCAAATAAGAGAGGGCTTATATCTGGAACCTAATATTAGTTTTATTCTAACATCTGATGTCAATCAAAGTTTTCGCCTGACTATAGGTTATCCATTTTATGGCTATCCTTTTTCACCAGGTTTAATAGGTGCTGAAGGTGATTTGGGTTATGACCCAGCTGAATTTCAAAGGAATTCTAGTTTTTTAAGCGCAGGATTTGGTTATACCTATTATTTCAATGGTAAAAAAAGTACTGCTTTAGAAGATTAAGTTTGTAGTACCCCCACCTTATATGCTGGAATAGAACCCTCATGTGCTGCCATTTCAATTCCCATTGAAATTACTTTACGCGTTTCAATTGGATCAATGATGGCGTCTATCCATAGGCGGCTTGCCGCATAAAAAGGTGAAATTTGCGCATCGTAGCGCGACTTGATTTCATCTAATAGTGCTTTTTCGCGCTCAGGGTCAATGGTTTCACCTTTTGCTTTCAATTTAGAGACCTCAATTTGCAAGAGTGTTTTTGCAGCAGCAGCGCCAGACATCACGGCTATCTCTGCAGTTGGCCAAGCAACAATAAAACGTGGGTCGTAGGCTTTACCGCACATGGCGTAGTTACCTGCACCATAGGAGTTGCCCAAAACCACGGAGAACTTAGGAACGACACTATTGGCCATGGCATTTACCATTTTGGCACCATCTTTAATGATGCCCCCGTGTTCACTTTTGGATCCGACCATGAAGCCAGTGACGTCATGTAAAAATACAAGTGGTATTTTCTTTTGATTGCAGAGCATGATGAAACGTGCTGCTTTGTCTGCGCTATCTGAATAAATGACTCCACCAAATTGCATTTCGCCTTTGGCATTTTTAACAACAGTACGGTTGTTGGCTATGATGCCAACACTCCAACCGTCAATGCGGGCATAGATCGTAATGAGCGTTTTACCAAAATCGGGTTTGTATTCGCTCAAAGAATCGGCGTCTACAATAGTTTGTAGAAGGGCTCGTGTGTCGTAGGGTTTAGAGCGGTCAGAAGGCAGAAGACCGTAGGCGTCTTTTGGTGGTCTTGCCGGAGCAACAGATGGAATGCGGTCAAAACCAACTTTTTCTTGGTGCCCGATGCGCGACATTAAATCTCTTATTTTTAACAAACAAGCGCTGTCATTTTCAACTTTGTAGTCGCAAACCCCTGAGATTTCTGTTTGTGTAGTAGCGCCACCAAGTGTTTCGTTGTCGATATCTTCACCGATTGCAGCCTTCACTAAGTAGGAGCCAGCTAAGAAAATGGTTCCGGTTTTGTCCACGATGAGTGATTCATCGGACATAATGGGTAGGTAAGCGCCTCCAGCAACACAGCTACCCATCACTGCAGCAATTTGTGTTATGCCCATTGCGGACATTTTTGCATTGTTTCTGAAGATGCGTCCAAAATGCTCTTTATCGGCAAAGATGTCTTCTTGCATGGGTAGGTAAACACCTGCTGAGTCGACAAGATAAATGATTGGCAAGCGGTTTTCCATGGCAATTTCTTGTGCCCTGAGGTTTTTCTTACCTGTAATCGGGAACCATGCACCAGCTTTAACAGTAGCATCGTTGGCGACGATAATGCATTGGCGGCCACTCACATAGCCTACTATGACTACCACACCGCCTCCTGGGCAACCGCCGTGTTCAGCATACATATCGTGTCCGGCTAAGGCGCCAATTTCAAAAGACTCCGTATTAGGGTCGATAAGTGACGCAATGCGTTCTCTTGCTGTGAGCTTGCCACTTTCGTGGTGCTTCTCTATGCGCGCTTTTCCTCCACCTAAATAGATTTTTTCTAAAGTTTGTTCGAGGGCTCTGATTTTGAGCCGCATTTGGTCTTCGTTGAAATTGAAGTCGAGTTCTTGCTGTGTTGCCATGTGTTGATTGGGACTCAAATATACATAGAAACCTTGTTATGTTTGGGCTTTTTCCTATTTTCATGGATTCAATTCAAAACCACAACAAGACATGCATAAAGGTCCACACGAAACCGCACCAGAAAAGACAAAAAAGAACCGTTTAACGCTATATATTTTAGTAGCGATGGTCCTAGGTGGGGTCTTAGGCGCTATTGTGCATTCCAATTTCAATGAAGCTACTGCACAACAATTCAGTACCTATATCAAATTGCTGGCAACCATTTTCATCCGCTTGGTTCAAATGATTATTGCACCATTAGTTCTTACAACCTTGGTGGTAGGGATAGCCAAATTAGGTGATCTCAAATCAGTTGGCAGAATTGGGGGTAGGGCATTGGCTTGGTTTTTTACAGCATCCTTTATTTCCTTAATTATTGGGCTTTTATGGGTCAATTTTTTACAACCTGGAAAAGGTGTCAATTTGGCTAATGTCGATCACACAACCGCAACGGAAGTCACTGAAAAAACACAAGATTTTTCAGTTCAACATTTTATCGAACACATCATTCCAAAGTCAGTATTTGAAGCTATGGCAACCAACGAAATACTTCAAATAGTCATATTTGCTATATTTTTTGGTTTAGCGGCTGCTTCTATAGGTGAAAACGTCAAGCCCGTGATCTCTGCCTTAGACAAAACCTCCCACATTATTCTAAAAATGGTGAATTTCGTTATGAAATTTGCGCCCATTGGCGTTTTTGGCGCCATAGCGGGTGTCTTTGCCGTGAAGGACGTATCTGAGCTCATGTTCACTTACACCAAGTTTTTCAGTTCCTTCCTTGTCGGTATTGCTTCACTATGGGTGGTTTTGTTATTAGTTGGTTATATATTCTTACGTGGCCATCTCGTGACTTTACTCAAGCGCATCGTGAGTCCGTTGGTCATTGCTTTTGGCACAACGAGCAGTGAAGCGGTATTTCCAAAATTAACTGAAGAACTAGAACGTTTTGGAATTAAAGACCGCATTGTGTCATTTATGCTGCCCTTGGGCTACTCCTTTAACTTGGATGGCAGCATGATGTACATGACTTTTGCCAGTATTTTTATTGCGCAAGTATATGGAGTTGATTTAGATACGGGTACTCAACTCACCATGCTTCTTGTCTTGATGCTGACCAGCAAAGGGATTGCCGGGGTTCCAAGAGCAAGTTTGGTTGTAGTTGCGGCCACCTGCGGTATGTTCAATATTCCCATTGAAGGTGTAGCACTTATTCTGCCAATTGATCATTTTTGTGATATGTTCCGCAGCGCAACAAATGTTTTAGGAAATTCCGTTGCTACAGCCGTTGTGGGGAAATGGGAAAGTAAAAATGGCTGAGTTATTGGTTGGTCAGCACGGTTGACAGCATTTGTTGATCCAAATCATGAGGTCCTTCAAACGTATGGAGGTTAAAACCAAGTTCAGAGTATTCGTTCATTACCTTAATTTGACTTTCTGAATCAAAGTAGGGATCTTGTTTCCCTAAAATAAAATCCAATTTTTTTCCTTTTGGAAAGTCGTTCTTCTCTATGTCTGGCGGAAACACACTCGCCCATAAAATCAATTGTGCGCATAATTCGGGATGCTGCTGAAAAAACCGCGCTGCCGTTGCTCCACCTTGCGAAAAGCCCAGTAAATGTAGCGTGGCTATTGGGTAAGTTGTTCTTACTTTTTCAATGAGTTGTTGCAAATACGCATTGTTATCTGCGATATCTTGTTGGCGCCATTCTTTGGTCATCCAAGAGGCTCCAACTCTTCCTGCGCTGCCATCTAAATAAAAACGGTGTGGCCCTTCGGGAATGATAAGACCCCAAGTTTCGGATAAAAAATTAAATTTTCTATAGAAAAACTGAGCGAGTTGTCCATAGCCGTGCAGCGCAACTAAAATATGTTGTTTGCCCTCTAAAGCATTTTGATAGTAGCGCCTTGTTTGTTCAAAAGAAATATGTTGCTCAAACATTAATGCTGAATGAGCAACTTTTTCATTTTTTCTGAATCGTCCACGCGAACCTTGACCAAATACGTGCCACTGGCTAGTGCAGAACAGTCAATAGTTTGTGTATGGCCTTGCGCAGTCATTTCTCTGAGTACTTTACCTTGCAGATCAATGATATAAATTGTTTTTTGCTCGGCAAAACTTGTTTCTAGGGTCAAAACATCCATTGTTGGGTTCGGATGGAGTTCAAATTCAAATTGCCCTTCGTTTAAGCCAGTGACATCGATACCAACACAGTTGCAATTGACATCTAATGAGTCATTGATGGTGAGGGCATTGCCGTCGTCGCAAGGGCTGCCTGGAAAAACACAAGAGTTGTCGTCAATATTTGCTAAAGGATTGTAGTTACAAGCGTTCGGGTCCATACAACCACTGACATATAAGGTGCCTACACAGTTACACAATGAGTCTAGGATGTCGTTAAAGGTGTCAGGATTGTTGTCGTCGCAAGGTGAGTCTGGGAAGATACATGTGTTGTTATCTACGTTAGCGAGTGGATTATAAGTACAAGAAAGCGGATCTGTACAACCATAAACAATGATATTTCCGATGCAGATACAATCTGGATTAATAGAGTCATTGATGGTGTTTGGGTTGCCGTCGTCGCAAAGCGCACCCGGGAACAAACAAGAACCGTCGTCTACTGTAGCTAAAGGATTGTAATTGCAAGATGCCGGATTCATGCAGCCCGGAACAATGAGTGTTCCAACGCAATTACAGTTAGCGTCTATGCTGTCATTCATTGTATTTGGGTTGTTGTCATTACAAGGCGTTCCGGGCAAAATACATGTTCCGTTGTCTACGGTGGCCTGCGGATTGTAATTACATGCCAGCGGATTCATGCAGCCAGGTATGATGGTTACAGCTTGCCCGATGCAGTTGCAGTTGGCGTCGGTGCTGTCGTTGATGGTCATTGGGTTGCCATCGTTGCAAGCCGTATTTGGATATAAACAACTGCCATCGTTAACGGTTGCCAAACAATTGTAATTACAAGAGAGCGGATCTGTACAACCCAGCACAGGTGTGGCAGGTCCATACGCATAGCGCGCAATGGCGTGTTGCGTGTTGGTCTGGGCACTGAAACCTGCGAGTACAATTTTGTTACCAGGATATAGGGCCATACCGTAGGCGTCGTCCCAGGCGGTAGCAAAAGAAGTGATGGTGTGTCCGTTGGTTCCAAATGCCGTTTCTACTATGCCATTGGCATTGTATTTAGAAACAATGAAATCGCGGGCTGCTCCAATACCAGCTGTTCCGGTAGTGCCACAGGCCAGCAAAGAACCGTCAGGGTGAATGAGCAATTCATAGTAGGTGTCGGCCTGAACAACATCGACAATTGAGCTACCCGCCGTTCCAAATGTTGTTACCAAACCTCCGTCGGTTGTGTTTCTTGCTTGTAACAAGAAATCCCAAGGGCCAACATTATTTTGTCAAGCCATGATCAATTTAGTGCCATCGTATTCAATATCAAAAAAACGGGCATTAAAGTTCATCGGGATCAGGACACCATTGCTGCCAAAAGCGGTGTAAGGAATACCATTTGATGAAACCTTTGCCAAAAGCGGATAGTAGATGTTATTGATGTAAGCATCGCCACAAATGAATATATCTTGGTTGTTACCTATGACAGCACTTTGCCCAAAGCATGATGCGCCTGTTGCGTTCTGAAAAACAGTGGTGCCGGCCGTGCCGAATGTAGCGTCTAGCTGCCCATTCATGTCGCATTGGGTCAAGGCCAAACGGTTCGTAGAAAAACCTGGAACTTTTGATGATCCAACTAAAATGATTTTGTTGTTTTGAATGAGGATCTTACGCGCGTAATCTTCACTAGAGCCGATGTCATTGTGGAAAAAACCATTGACGCCAAAAGTTTGATCAAGAGTGCCATCACTATTGAGTCTAAACATTGAAAAACGTGGGTTGGCGGCGGTAATTGAAGTGGCGCCTGCAACTAAAAATTGCCCATTAGGCAATAGCTCCATGTCGTAAGCAAAACTAGAACCACCTGGTGCATTGTATAAATAGTAGCCGTTGGTGCCAAAAGTGTTGTCAATGGTGCCATTGCAATTGAGGCGAACCACAACCATACCTAAACTAGATGTAAGGCCTGAGGTTCCGCAATAAACCATTTTACCGTTAGGCAACACCACAACGTCTTGGGCGTTGTCCATGAAGTTGGAGGCAACAGGTCCGTAGCTTGCAAAACCGGTTGTTGCAAAACTAGGATCTAGAGATCCTGGCGCCTGTGAAAAAGCGAATGTTGTGAGTAAAAAAGCAAATGTGGTAAGTAAAATCTTCATAGGTATTCAATTTGACTTGCTAAAATTACGACTATATTTGAAGGTGCGAAAATTTATTCTTTTTGGTTTT
>CANHBA010000114.1 GCA_947458985.1 Flavobacteriales bacterium | reverse complement strand
CGCTTCGCTGTACTAGAAATCGAGCGTCAAGATATCCCTTATGGCTCCGAAGACCTCTTTGTATTTGAATTCAAAAACACATCCAAAAAAGCGGCAGTCATTACAAATGTGCAAACGAGTTGTGGATGTACAGCTGCAGATCGTCCCGAAACACCCATCAGAAAAGGCAAAAAAGGTGTCATCAAAGTGCATTACGACACCAAGCGCGTTGGGGCATTTACCAAAACCATCACTGTTTTTTCCAATGTCGGCGACCCAATTGTCCTGACCATCAAAGGTACTGTCCTGACCCCTTCAGATTCTCCAGTAACCAACTAGACACCGCAGCGCGCGCTCAGATATTTGCTATCTTTGCATCTTTAAGAAGAAGACATGGAGATTGCAAAAACATACGAACCGCAACTTGCGCAAGAAAAATGGTACCAATACTGGTTAGATAAAGGGTATTTTCACTCTACCCCCGATCACCGCGAGCCGTACACCATCGTCATTCCGCCGCCAAACGTAACAGGCGTGTTGCACATGGGGCACATGCTCAACAATACCATCCAAGACGTCTTAGTGCGCCGTGCCCGTATGCTCGGTAAAAACGCTTGTTGGGTACCCGGTACCGATCACGCCTCCATTGCCACCGAAGCCAAAGTTGTTCAAAAACTCAAAGCAGAAGGCATTTCAAAGTCAGACCTCACCCGCGACGAATTTCTTGCACATGCTTTCCAATGGAAAGACAAGCATGGCGGCATCATTCTAGAGCAACTCAAGCGTTTGGGCGCTTCTTGCGACTGGGAACGCACGCACTTCACCATGGACCCAGAATATTCGCAGTCCGTCATCAATGTCTTTATCGATCTTTTTCAAAAAGGTAAAATATACCGCGGCGTGCGCATGGTCAACTGGGATCCAGAAGCCCTTACAGCGCTTTCCGATGAAGAAGTCAATTACAAAGAAGTCAACTCTAAGTTATTTTACGTCCGTTATCAAGTGGTAGGAGAGGCCGATCAATGGCTTACCATCGCCACAACACGTCCGGAAACCATCCTTGGCGACACCGCTATTTGCGTGCATCCCGAAGACGAACGCTATCAAAAATTAATTGGCAAAACCGTCATGGTGCCGCTGATCAACCGTGAAATCCCTGTCATTGCCGACGCATACGTCGACAAAGATTTTGGAACGGGCTGCTTAAAAGTAACCCCTGCGCACGACCCCAACGACTACGAACTTGGTCAAAAACACAATTTACCAAGCATCGATCTTTTCAACGACAACGGCACGCTCAATGCACATGGCGCGCACTACCAAGGCAAAGACCGCTTTGAAGTCCGTCGAGAAATCGAAAAAGAACTCCACGACAAAGGCTTTTTGGTCAAAACCGAAGACATCATCAATAAAGTAGGCTTCTCTGAGCGCACCAATGCCGTAATTGAGCCTAAATTGTCTTTGCAATGGTTTGTCTCTATGAAAGAACTTGCTGCGCCGGCGCTTGAAAACGTCATGAACGGCAATATCCAATTTCACCCTGACAAATTCAAAAATACCTACCGCCACTGGATGGAAAACGTCAAAGATTGGTGCATTTCACGCCAACTTTGGTGGGGACACCGCATCCCAGCGTGGTATTACAGCGACCGCCCTGCAGACTTCGTTGTTGCCAAAACCCAAGAAGAAGCGCTTGTGCTTGCCTCAGAAAAAGCGGGTAGAGCAGTCAGTGCTTCGGAGTTGCGCCAAGACGAAGACGTCCTCGACACTTGGTTCTCCAGCTGGTTGTGGCCTATTTCTGTATTCAATGGCCTCACACAGCCCAACAATCCAGAAATCAATTATTATTACCCCACCAACGACCTCGTAACCGCTCCCGAAATCATGTTCTTTTGGGTGGCGCGCATGGCTATTGCCGGTTATGAATACATGGGCCAACAGCCTTTCAAAAACGTTTACTACACCGGAATCGTTCGCGACAAACTTGGACGCAAAATGTCTAAGTCCTTGGGCAATTCACCAGATCCCATTGACCTCATTAATCAGTACGGTGCCGATGGCGTTCGCGTGGGCATCCTCATTTCATCACCAGCCGGCAACGACCTCCCATTTGACAGCTCTCAATGCGAGCAAGGGCGCAACTTTACCAACAAAATATGGAACGCTTATCGCTTGGTTTCTTCTTGGGAAGTCCGCGAAATAGAACAGCCGCTTTCAAGTAAAGTAGCCATTGAGTGGTTTGAGAACCGTTTTGCACAGGTTTTAAAAGAAATCAACGACAACTTCGATAAGTTCCGCATTTCTGACGCTTTAATGTCGACCTATAAACTGGTTTGGGACGACTTCTGCTCTTGGTATCTAGAAATGATCAAGCCTGGTTATCAGCAGCCAATCGATCGCGCTACCCTCGAGCAAACCCTTGATTTCTTTGAGCGCATCCTCAAAATCATGCATCCATTTACGCCTTTTGTCGCCGAAGAACTTTATCATGCCTTGCGCGAGCGCCCAGCTGGCGACGACATCGTTATTGCACAATGGCCCGTTAGTCAAGAAGTAGCTACGGCGCCACTGCAACAGTTTGCTTTCAATGAAAAAGTCATTACCCAAATTCGCAATATTCGCAAGCAAAACAACATCGCCACCAAAATCAAGCTAGAACTCTTTATCAAAGCAGACGCTAGTCGTGCGCATGCAGCAGATAGCATCCTCATTAAAATGGGTAATTTATCGTTATTGCAATACGTAGATGAGAAGGTTGCTCAGGCAAATAGCTTTATCGTAGACGGCATCGAATTTTTTGTGCCTTTTGGCGAGCAAATTGACCTCGAAGCTGAAAAGAAGAAGCTCGAAGAAGAAATGGTCTATACCCAGGGGTTCTTGAAAAGTGTACAAGCCAAATTGCAGAATCAAAAATTCATGGCCGGAGCACCAGATGCGGTTGTGGCTAACGAGCGCAAAAAAGAAGCTGATGCACTTGCTAAAATGGCCATTCTCGAAGAAAAACTCGCGAGTTTATAGAGGGCACTCTCAAATGAACTTGAAATCAACGCGTCTATTGCGTTGCTTACCTTCGCTTGTTTGGCTTTTGTCTACGGGCTCTCTTTCTCCTTTAAAGCTAATTACCACCCGGTCTTTGGCTAAGCCATTTTGACTAAAAAATAGCAAAAGTGCTTCGCTTCTTCTTTTGGAGAGGTTTAAGTTATAGGTGTCTGATCCATCTGCGTCGGTGTGCCCAGTGATTTCTATACGCAGATCCGAATGACTCTTCACCATTCTGATCAATTCCTTTAAATAGGCATGATATTCAGCTCTAATCGTCGCTTGGTCGACATCAAAATAAATGGGCTCAAACGTAAAATTCAATAGCTCTTGCTTGCGAATTTGCGGAGCCGAAATACCATCTTTAAGTTCTTGACTAAAGCGCAATAGCCAGTCTTTGGGAAGATACGCTGTTTTACTCATCGAAATTTCACCTTTGCTCTGATACGCGATCAAACGGTAATCTTGCTTATCTGTGCTTCCCTCTAAGTAGCCATTTTGAGGATTGTATTTGAGAGAATATATATAAGGAGAAAGCGAAAATTCAGGTAAGTAACACCACATTGCTTTCATCGCAACAAGTTCCAATTCATTATTGATGTACTTACCAACTACCGGATAAACACTGGCGCCTTCTTTGTTCTCAATTCTAATTCTGCCATCTACTAAACCATTGGTTACAAAAATATCTAGGTAGATTGGAATGAGTACTTTTTCATCGTTGGGGGAAAACAACATGCCTTGCCAAAAACCGGTCATTTTTTGGGCCCATGAGGTGGTGTTCAAGAAAAACAATAAAATGAGTAAAATGCGCATCGTGTCCTTATTCGTAAAATTTGAATATTTGTTCCATTCCGAACTATCTTTGGTATGAGTTGTTATTTAAAAAAACGTTTATGAAAACAATTTTATTATCCTTAAGTGTCCTTCTCATGAGTTTAGTACCGAGCGCAACTGATTCCATTTATCAATTTAAAGTGAAAGACATCAACGGGAAAACCTTTGATTTTGCTTCTTTAAAAGGTAAAAAGATAATGGTTGTCAATACAGCTTCAAAATGCGGCCTAACGCCTCAATATGAGCAATTAGAGGCATTGTATACCAAATACAAATCCAAGAATTTCGTTATCGTTGGTTTCCCCGCCAATGACTTCATGTCGCAAGAGCCCGGCTCGGATGAAGAAATTGCGCAGTTTTGTCAGCTCAACTACGGGGTGAGTTTTCCAATGATGTCTAAAATTTCAGTCAAAGGCAAAGACATGCATCCAGTTTATCAATTCCTCACGCAAAAAGCGAAAAACGGAAAAGAAGACAGCAAGGTAGAATGGAATTTTCAGAAGTATCTCATCGATGAAAACGGCCATCTTTCTAAAGTCATTTCGCCACGTATTTTACCCAATGACCCTAGCATTATTGCTTGGATAGATGAATAGTTCAAATCGTTGAAATTTTGTTGATAAGTTAAGGCTTTAAGGCCCTTGAAAAGCACCCATTGCGAGGTGCTTTTTTTTATTTTTGTTTACAAGAAATTTAACACTATCATCAAACTATAGCAACATGGCTGAAGACGAAAAGAGAGACAATTATTCGGCAGATAATATCCAGGTATTAGAAGGTTTAGAAGCAGTAAGAAAACGCCCAGCAATGTACATCGGCGATGTCGGTGTAAAAGGTCTTCACCACCTCGTTTACGAGGTTGTTGACAACTCCATCGATGAAGCGCTAGCAGGCTACTGTAACAAAATCAATGTATTTATCAATGAAGACAACTCTATTACAGTTGTCGACAACGGTCGTGGTATTCCTACGGCCATGCACACCAAAGAAAAGAAGTCTGCACTAGAGGTCGTTATGACGGTCTTGCACGCGGGTGGTAAATTCGATAAAGACACCTACAAAGTATCTGGTGGTTTGCACGGTGTGGGCGTATCTTGTGTGAACGCGTTGTCTACACACCTCAAAGCAACTGTTCGCCGAGAAGGAAAGGTTTTTCAACAAGAATACAACATCGGAAAACCAATGTACGATGTCAAAATCGTTGGTGAGTCTACCGAAACAGGTACAGAAGTAACCTTCACTCCTGACGCCACTATTTTCGAATTCACGGAATACAACTTTGACACTCTCGCAGCGCGCATGCGCGAGCTTGCTTTCTTGAACAAAGGCATCACCATTACGCTTACTGACAAACGCCAACTAGACGACAACGGTGCGCATCCTTGCACCACGTATTTCTCTGAAGGTGGCCTTAAAGAATTTGCTTCTTACCTAGACCGCAACCGCGAGGCGCTTATTACCGACGTGATTTATTTTGAAGGCGAACGCGAAGGCATTCCAGTAGAGGTTGCACTTACTTACAACACCTCATACACCGAAAATATCCAGGCTTACGTCAACAACATCAACACACATGAAGGTGGTACGCACTTATCAGGTTTCAGACGCGGCCTCACCAACACACTCAAAAAATACGCAACCGACTCCGGTATTTTAGCCAAAGAAAAAATTGAAATCGACGGCGACGACTTCCGCGAAGGCCTCACAGCTGTTGTTTCTGTCAAAGTACAAGAGCCACAATTTGAAGGTCAAACCAAAACCAAACTTGGCAACCGCGAAGTCACTGCACCAGTTAGTCAGGCAGTTTCAGAAATGCTTTCTGCATACTTAGAAGAGCATCCATCCGAAGCAAAACTCATCGTTGAGAAAGTCATCCTTGCAGCACGTGCCCGCCACGCAGCGCGCAAAGCCCGCGAAATGGTACAGCGCAAGAATGTCCTTACCGGCTCCGGATTACCAGGCAAACTTGCCGACTGCTCTGAAAAAGACCCAGCTGCTTGCGAGGTTTATTTTGTCGAGGGAGACTCCGCAGGCGGAACAGCCAAACAAGGCCGTGACCGCCATTTTCAGGCTATTATGCCACTTCGTGGTAAAATCCTGAACGTAGAGAAAGCCATGCAGCACAAAATCTTCGAAAACGAAGAGATCAAAAACATCTACACCGCCTTAGGTGTGCGCATTGGAACCGAAGAAGATTCCAAAGCGCTCAACCTCGAAAAACTCCGCTATCACAAAATCATCATCATGTGTGATGCCGATGTCGATGGTTCCCACATCGAGACGCTCATCCTTACCTTCCTTTTCCGTTACATGAAAGAACTCATCGAAAAAGGGTATGTTTATATTGCAACACCACCACTTTACCAAGTGAAAAAAGGAACCAAGTCTGATTACGCTTGGAACGAAGATCAACGCGACCTCCTTATCCAGGAATTGAAAGGTGGAGGCAGCGAAACTTCAGTAAACGTACAGCGATACAAAGGTCTTGGTGAAATGAACGCAGAGCAACTCTGGGAAACCACCATGAACCCAGAAAGCCGCACCTTGCGTCAGGTTACCATCGAGAACGCCGCCGAGTGCGACCAAATCTTCTCAATGCTCATGGGCGACGACGTACCACCTCGCCGCGAGTTCATCGAGAAAAACGCTAAATATGCAAAAATCGATGCTTAAGCTCAAGCAGCAATCCTTCTTAAAGCCGTTTATCCTTCTTTGGATAGCGGCTTTTTTCTTGGTCTTGCCTTCTTTGCGTTTCATTCAATCAAATGCTGAAGGTTTAGATATGGCATGCCCATTACCAATCAAGGAGGAACAAGTTGTTCAGCGATCTGCTTATACCTTTGCTTACAACGAAGCGCATGAGCAAGCCAATTGGGTCGCATATATACTCACAAAATCTCATCTTGGTTCAGGAGTAGAGCGCAGCAATCGCTTCATGGAAGACCCACTTGTGTCAACCCAAACTGCCACAAATGCCGATTACGCTAAAAGTGGCTACGACCGCGGCCATCTCGCACCAGCTGCCGACATGAGTTGGTCTTTGCAAGTCATGCAAGAGTCCTTTTATTACAGCAACATGAGCCCCCAATTGCCGGGCTTTAACCGTGGTATCTGGAAAAAACTCGAAGAAAAAGTACGCGCTTGGGCCTTGCTTTACGACACACTTTACGTGGTAACAGGTCCAATTCTTGAGCCAGGCCTGCCAACCATAGGCCCAAACCAAGTTAGCGTGCCCAAAGCCTATTACAAAGCACTCATTGCGCCAAGTCAGCATAAAGGGATCGCCTTTATAATGCCCAAT
>CANHBA010000113.1 GCA_947458985.1 Flavobacteriales bacterium | reverse complement strand
TGCCAAGACAACGATATTCCAGAACCCAATATTTTTACCGAATTTGGTTCGTTTACGGTAGGCGAGAGCGGCGGTGCCATTTTCAGTGTCCTGCATCAAAAGCAGCAAAACGACCGCGAAAAATGGAACATGATCGATTCTTCGTTCATGACCAACCTGCCAGACACCTGGGCCATTAATCAGCGCTTTATAATGCTTCCGATCAACCGTTGGAACGACGACTACGAGCGCGTGCTTTTAGGTGGGCTCACCTGTGATTCCGACGACTACTACAATTCTGAGCAGCATTCCAATGCCATATACTTGCCTAAATTCGATAAAAACAACACCTTATACATCGGATTCTTTAACACGGGCGCTTATCAAGAAACCATTGGTGGCTACGGCGGCCTCAAACATTGTCTCATTCCCGAGCCCAAACACATCCTCATTACCCGCGATGAAAACGGAAAAATTCAGACCGAAGTGTTTAGCAATGAGCAAACTGCACAAGACTACTTAAAAATATTAGGCTACGACAAGTAACTGAGGCTTTATTCGTGGTATATTTGCGCACAATTATAACACAATGAAAGTAGCGTCTATCTCTTTATTAGCTTCCAACAAATTTTCTTCAAAGGTTCAATCTTGGGCTGCGAGTGTGGCTACAGAGGTATTATCTGTCACGGATAAAAACGCCGATTTCTTTGAAAGCACGGATAGTCTGCTGATTTTCAATCAGAACCAAGAGCTTGGTCAGGAAGTTTTGGAGATCAAGGCCCGCTACGACAAACAACAAAAGCCTGTCCACAAAATTGACATCAACGGCACCTTGCGTGTGGGTATTACCAATTTTGACCTTTGGCTAGACAGCACTAAATCTAAAAACCTGATGGTAATCGGAGCTGAAGAACTCGCCGACAACCCCAACCTAGACCGCTACCTCGACGCAGTTTAGTTCCTTTTTTATTTTTTTGGTTGCGCTAATCAGTTTCTTAATTGCGCTTCGCAATCTTTTTCTAATGCGTTCAAGATGCGTTTCATGGATTTTTCAATCTGCGTTTCGCTGAGCGTCTGGTGCCCATCCTGCAAGTAAAATGCCAATGCATATGATTTTTTACCACTTGGCAGGTTCTTGCCTTCATAGACATCAAACAATTGAACATCTTGAAGCAATTTGGTTTCAGCTCTTTTAGCGCTTGACTCGAGTGCTTGATACGTAGTTTGTTGGTCAACGAGCAAAGAGAGGTCGCGTCTGACTGCAAAGGATTTCGGAACTTCTTGGAAACGGATTTTTTGTTTGTTCGCTTCTTTGACGAGGAGTTTCCAGTCGAATTGGGCATAGTAGACAGCTTGCTTGACGTCGAATGCTTGTTGGATTTGTGGATGAATTTTGCCGAGTTCAACAAGTGTTTTGCCATTGATTTGAATAGCGTAGCCCTGTTCGAATAAGACATTAGCTTGCGCAACTTCTTTGCAGGTAGCGGCCAAGCCAAAACGCTGTAGTATAGCCACAACTTCTTTTTTCAGCTCAAAGAAGCTGAATTCTTGAGGTTTGGTGTTGTTCCAGTTTTCTGTGTTTTGTTTGCCAACGAGTGCAAGTGCCAAACGCTGGGTTTCTTTGCGCTTTTCGCTGTGTTGTTGGTAATCTTGCCCAAATTCAAAGAGTTGAAGATCGGGTTGTTGGCGATTTTGGTTATAGGCAATGTTTTCAAGTAAACCAAAAACAAGACTTTGGCGCATGTTGGCGAGGTCTTGGCTCAGCGGATTGAGCATGCTGATGGCCTCACCAAAAGTAGCATCGAGTAGGGTGCTGTATTGTTTTTTGGTAAGAGAGTTGTTCATCACTTCTAAATAAGCTCTACCGACTAAAAAACCAGCGCAGGCTTCTTTTTCAAAATCGCTTGTAGGAGCTAACTGCGGGCTTAGGCTGAAATTCCATTTTTGTGGAAGCGCAACACTATTGAGTCCGTAAATGCGCAGGATTTCTTCAATGACATCTACGGGGCGCGTAACGTCGATACGGTAGGTTGGGACGCTTAGGTTCCAGGTTTCGGCAGTGAAGGAATGGATATGAAAGTCGAGGTCTGTTAAAATCTGCTCAATTTGTGCGTTAGGAAGGTCATTTCCAATGAGCTTTGTGATTTCTTGTTTGCTGAGGTTTAGGACAATAGGTTTTGGCACTTCACCTAAGTATTCAAAAGTAGCGCTACTGATTTGTGCGCCTGTCATTTCTTGCAATAAAGCAACACAACGCAAGAGGGCTGTTTGGGTGAGTTCGGGGTCTACGCCACGTTCAAAACGAAAAGAAGCGTCGGTATTCAGACCGTGTTGGCGTGCTGCTTTTCTAATGCGCACGGCATCAAAAAGTGCTGATTCAATTAAAATTTGAGTGGTTTGTTCAGAAACACCGCTCTCTAGGCCTCCAAGAATACCGGCAAGGCATAAAACACCTTCTTTGTTGGCAATGACGAGTTCATGGCCCGCAAGTTTGTAGTTATTGTTGTCTAAACCTACAAAAGTTTCATTGGCCTTTGCTGTGCGCACTTCAAGGGCAGTACCCGTTTTTTGGGCGTCGAAAATATGCAATGGGGTACCGAGTTCGCGCTGTATAAAGTTGCTGATATCTACCACATTGTTGATCGGCTTGAGACCCACCGCTTTGAGTCGGTTTTGCAACCATTTGGGAGAAGGACCAACTTTGACGTGGTCCAGCGCGAGTCCGAAATAGCGTTTGCAAGCCTCGGTGTCTTTTACCTGAATGGGAAGTTGCTGAAGGTCGGTGTTGTTCAGTGCTTCGGTTTTTGGAAATTTGATGGCAAGCGCTTGTTTGTTATTGAGGTTGTGGTAAGCTTTGATGTCTCGGGCTACACCGATATGGCCCATGGCATCGGCGCGGTTAGGGGTGAGACCAATTTCTAACTGCACATCTTTTTCTAAATTAAAGTAAGCGGCGGCATTCATTCCAACCGGAGTATCTTGCGGCAACACTAATATCCCGTCGTGGCTTTGGCCAAGGCCGAGTTCATCTTCTGCACAGAGCATTCCTTCGGAAGCCACCCCTCGAATTTTGGCTTTTTTGATTTCAAAGGCTTGGTCGGGTTGCGGATAAAGCGTGCAACCAACTGTTGCTACAATTACTTTTTGACCCGCAGCAACATTTGGCGCGCCACATACAATTTGAAGAGGTGTTTCTGCACCAACATTTACTGTGGTTACTTTGAGTTTATCGGCATCGGGGTGTTGTTCACAAGTAAGTACTTCACCAATGACTACGCCGTTCAGGCCTCCTTGAATTTCTTCAAATTTTTCGAGGCTTTCCACTTCTAAGCCTGTTTGGGTCAGGATTTCGCTGAGTTCTTCAGCTGTATAGGGGAAATCGAGGTAGGTTTGTAGCCAGTTATAAGATACTTTCATGAGTGGGTATGATATTGACTTCGCGTTCGAGCGTCACGCCAAATTGCGATTGAATCGTTTGAATGATATGGGTTGATAAATCTAAAATTTGTTGGCCATGACTGCCGCCATAATTGACCAACACCAATGCTTGTTTGGTGTGTACGCCACAAGTGCCTTCGCGGTAACCTTTGAGCCCGGCTTTTTCGATGAGCCACCCGGCAGCAAGTTTGACTTCTTTGTCAGAAACAACGTAATGCGACACATCGGGATATTTAGCTTGGATGGGTGCAAAAGTTTCTAGACTGATGACGGGGTTTTTGAAAAAACTACCCGCATTTCCTAAATCTTTTGGGTCGGGTAATTTGGATTGTCTGATGGCTATTACTGCTTCAGAGATGTCGCGGATACTAGGGTTACTGATTCCTTTTGCCGAGAGTTCTTGCTGAATGGCGCCATAACTTGTTCGAAGTTCAGGATTTTTTGTCAATGCAAAAGTGACATCTAGAATGATGTATTGGTTTTTGAGCGCCCTTTTGAAAACGCTTTCGCGGTAGCCAAATTGGCATTGTTCTTTATTGAAAGTGTGTGTTTCGCCGGAGTCAATATGGTACGCACTGAGTTCGTGAAAAACATCTTTGATTTCAACGCCGTAAGCGCCGATGTTTTGCATGGGGCTTGCGCCAACAGAGCCAGGGATGAGCGAAAGGTTTTCTAAACCCGCCCAGTTTTGAGCAATGCAATGCTGCACAAAAGCGTGCCAGTTTTCTCCGGCGCCCGCCTTAATCAAAACTTGGTCGTCGTTTTGCTCAAGCAGTTCGATTCCTTTGATTTCGTTGCGCAAAACAAGGCCATTGAAGTCTTGGGTGAAGAGCATGTTGCTGCCACCACCCAGAATCAGTAATTCTTCTTGAGGAAAAGTATTCAGCTGATTTTGTAATTCAATGGTGTTGGAGAAACGGGCAAAGTGTTTGGCTTTGACATCGATTCCAAAGGTATTGAAGGGCTGTAGGCTAAAGTTGTGCTGCATTTCTAGCTCAAAGTTAGAAATAATGTGAAGATGAGAATGCTATTGCTTGAAATATCCGGGGTCTTCGGGCTTGATCCAATAAAACCAATCGTAATAAGCCAAGTGATGGCTTTTGATGAAGCCGAGTTTGCGCTTGGGGTAGGAGTCCGGGATGTATATTCTACCACCTTTGGTAGACATGGGAAGTTGCTCAATTCCTAAAACTGCAAATTGGGGCGCAATGCCGTCCTGCAGAAAGATAGGATCCGCTGCTTTTTCATCGGCGCGCGCGCCATATTGCCAAACTTCTTCAAAGACCGACCAATCTCTTCCTTGGGTATTGGCTGCTTCAGGCGATAAAATAAGTGCTTTTCCGAAGGTAGCGTCTGCGCGAAGTACGTCCATTATGCCCAACATATAGGCATAGCCCATGCTGTGACAGACAAAATGTATTTTTTTGACGTCGTGTTCCTGGATGTAGTTGCGCAGCGCTTGGCCGGCGAGTCTGCCGTTGGCGACGCGTTCTTCAAAGCCAGTTTCATTTATTTCTTTGTTGAGGACCCAACGGCTGTCTTTTCGAAACCAGCAAAAACGCGAGCACAAATAGGAGCGAACAGCTTTGCGAAGTACGCGGTGCGTAGAGGTGGTGATGGGATGATGCGCATCAAAATAAACGGAGCTGGTGTTGGTGAAGCGCTTTTGAATGCTGTCGTCTAGTTTGTACCAATAGCCTGTAGGGTCTTTGAGCTGCAGTTGGTTGTCTGGGCGTTCGTGGTCGTATTTTGGGCCGCGGTAACCGTTGATAAATACAAGTAGATCCTGACTCATTGCAACTGAATGTAGCATGGAAAAAATGAATAGGAGAATGGCTCTTTTTGCCATGTGTTATTTGCCGTACTGATAAAAAATACCTCCTGCAAAAGCGGTCCAGTAGCAAGCCTTTTGTTGGCAAGATTTGAGACCGGAATTTACCCAAGAGTTGCATGTAAAAAAGATGCTATACCTGCCTTTTGCAGCGTAATAGGCATCGTTGCCCGTAACCACGCCTTTCTTGGTGGCTTTGATGTATTTGGTTTGTCCCTTAGCGTTGCGCTCAAGTGTTTGTTCGATGTAGCGGACAAGTTTACGGTATTGCTTTTCGGTGACGTGAAGGCGAATAATAGGGCGGTCGTCAAGGAGTTGTTGGTAGTAGGTGGCGTGAATGGCAGAAGGGCCAAGGCCAAACGGAACCGTAAGTGCGGTTTTGAGACTGAGGTCGGCCCAAGTGGGCGTGTTCATGTAAAAGGTTTTGTCGCCCCAGCCGATAGAAACAAGTTTGCTGCTGCTGTCTTTGAAGCCGGTGTTGGCCAAGGGGAATTCTTGGCGCCAATCTTTGATGGAGTTACGAACCGGCAAAATGAAGTCGGTGTGCACACCTGATTTCATGAGGAAAATTTGGATATTTGCCCCAGCATTGTTGCGGCCTTTTACGGTAATCCTTGATAAAATGAACGTGCTCAGGACATAAAGTAAAATGGCAGAACCTAAGATGGTAAAGAAATAACCAGCAAATTTTCGCAAGCGTTTGAGCGCGTTGCGAACTTTTCTTGTTTGATACCAGTGTAACTTGCGTTTTTTTTCTTTCATATGTGAATAACAAAGTTAAACTTTCTGAGCAATTTGCAAGCTGAGTGTTTATTTTTGTAATACGTAATTATACTGACATGCGCCTACTATTTTTAAGTTTGAGCTGCGCCATGAGCGCCCTCGTTTTTGCCCAACAACCAGATGCCGCCGCCGCTGCTGCGAGAAAAATGACTGAAGTACTCTACAACGTAGAGCGCTTTTATGTAGATGCGCCCAATGCCGACAAACTTTCAGAAGCTGCAATTGTAGCACTTTTAGAAGAGCTTGATCCTCACTCAACCTATATTCCAAAAGAAGACCTCGACGACGCCCAAATGCAAATCAACGGAAGTTTTGTAGGTATCGGTGTGCGTTTCCAACTCATGAAAGACACCATTAGCGTGGTAGCAACCATTCCGGGCGGGCCCTCTGAGAAATTAGGCATTTTACCAGGTGATCAAATTGTGCAGGTCGATGGCCAAAACGTAGCTGGCATGGGCATCAAAAACGATCAAGTGCGTCAAAAACTCATGGGAGACCTCGGTACCAAAGTGAAAGTAACGGTCAACCGAAAAGGTAAATTACTAGACTTCAATATTACCCGAGACAAAATTCCGGTGTTTTCAGTAGACGCCGCCTACATGATCGACAAAGAAATTGGCTATATCAAGCTCAATAGTTTCTCCAAAACAACCGTTCAAGAAGTGCAGAGCGCTTTGCTCAGCCTCAAAGACCAAGGCATGAAAAGCCTGATTTTTGATTTGCAAGGCAACGGTGGTGGTTTGCTAGATGCCGCACACAAGCTCGGCGACGAATTCTTGTCTGGCGATAAACTCGTTGTCTACTCAGAAGGCCGCGCCCAACCGCGTTACGACCTCAAAGCAGGCAAGAAAGGACTTTTTGAAGATGGTCAGCTCGTTATACTCACAGACGAGTATAGCGCCAGTGCCAGTGAAATTTTATCAGGCGCTATTCAAGACTGGGACCGCGGCCTAATTGTTGGTCGCCGCACTTACGGCAAAGGCTTGGTGCAACGTCCGATGCCACTGTCCGATGGTTCGGAAATGCGCCTCACCATTGCGCGCTACTACACACCAACAGGTCGCCACATTCAAAAACCGTATCAAGATACTGAAACCTATCGCAAAGATTTAAACCAGCGCTACCTC
>CANHBA010000112.1 GCA_947458985.1 Flavobacteriales bacterium | reverse complement strand
GTATGAGTTTCCAAGTTGAAAGACTATCCAAGACAATAGCACTTGCAATTTGTTGAATGAGCAATGCATCGGCATGATCTATACCTGGATTGTAAGGGCTGCCAACACTGCTTTTATGAAACATAGATGTGTAAAATACACACGCTGCTAAATAGGATCCAGTCAAACTTGGATGAGAGCCATCTTGTTGGTATAAATTGATGACCGGATAGTTGTCTCGAACATAATTCCAAGCTACTCCAACGGGTGAAACCGCCGCGTTGGCGGAGTCTGCGATGCGCAGGTAGGCATCGCGCAAGCGGGTATTCATTTTATCGAAAGTATTGATGGAATCCCATTGCGGATCGCCGTTTTGTCGGCCCCAGGTCATGAAATAGTTGACCTGACTGCAAGGCTGTATGGCTTTGGCGCTATCGGCCAGCTGCACGGCATAGGGAAGCGTTTGAGAATTGACTTGGTCGAACGGAAAGCTCGGTTCTTGGCTTTGGCCCTGCAAAATGATGTAATCCCATTCTTGCGCCGCCATTTTTTGATAGTTGATCGGGTTTAAAGCGTGGTTTTGAAAGGTTTGGCCACCTGGAGTATTGCTGTCGAAGATGAGGTTGTCGCCTAGAGAGGCGCTCATGTCACTTACCATTGAAGGCAGGTTATTGACGCCCATGTAACTGTTGCCGATGAAAAGCGCGCGCAGTGTATCTTGTCCAAAGAGGAGCGTATTCAGAAAAAAAATACCGAAAAGTGTAATGATTCTCATGGATTGCGAATTTGTAAGGGTTTGAAATGTAATTTACCGCATACCAAAAATGCCGTCGGTAAAACGACATTTGGTGGTGTCAGAGTCCGAAGGGACCATAAAGAGTTGCTTGGATTTGGTATTTCTTATAATCCGTTGGCAGCCATGCGCAATTTAAGGTCGATATACGCTTGCTCGTATGCTTCACGTTGTTTTTTGTCGCGGTTGGAGATGTCCATGCGGCCCATTGTTTTGAGGATTTCGTCTGCTGCGGTGGTGTTGCGCAAAGCGAAGTAGGCCTCGAGTAGGTTGAAGTAAATAGCAACAGTGACGTCTTTGTCTATGCGTGCTTTTTTGTTTTCGATGTCAGACTCTTCGAGGGCTTTGTTCCAGATACCAATGGCTTCATTGAGTTTCATAGCGCCTTGTGCTTCGTTGGTGCCGAGCATCTTGAAGCCTAGATTGGCCGCATTAAAAGCGTCTAGCAAGTCGTTGTGTGACTCATTTTTAGATTTCACGAAATTGAGTTCGAAGGTTTCTTCGGTGCGCTCAAAACCAATGCGGTCATTGACCATATGGTTCATTACTTTGAGGTTTTCTTGCAAACATTTGTCTTCCATTGATTTGACAACCGCGCTCACATCCATTGAAGGCTGTGTTTTGGTAGCTGCGCCTTTGTATAACTTGAATTCGGTGAATTCGGCAGGGGCAGCGGCGTAAATTTCTTGGTTAATGGCGTTGGTAACGCGGAAACTCATTGGGTGGCGATACGTAAACTCGATGTGGTAGTAAGTAACTTTAGTAGTGGTGCTTACGCCGTCTTTGCGAGATACTTCATCCTTTACTTCAGTAACAATTTTAGCTGGTGTAGCTTCAAACCCTTGCAAAGTAACGGTGTAGTTAAGGGCATTGGCAGCGCCTTTTTGCAAGCCGTCGATAAAGAGGTAGGTTGAAGCCAAAGAATTGTAATCGTAAGCTGTTTTCATGACGGGCATTGTGATGGTGCGGCGATAAGGTTGGGCAACGTAGTCTTTGACAGGCTTGTTGTTTTCGTTGAGCACTTGTTTTTCGATGATTTTTGAAGCAGTAGATTTTTCGTTCCAAGCTTTTGTTTCACGCTCAAATTTGTCGTCGGCAGCTTTTTGTTTGTTAGGAAGATCTGCCATGTCGCGCTGGTAGTCGGCTTCAGCTTGCGCTTTGTCGGCTTCGTATTGCGCCATTAGTTTTTGGTTTTCTGCTTCGTAGGCAGCAGTTACACTTGCGGTGTATGTGGTTGGTTTTGGCTGAACCGGGTTGGTTGGCAGTTTGGTATAGGTGTAAGTAATTTGCTCACTCTTTACCGACTGGGCAAAAGAGTTGAAAGCGAGGGCGATAGCCACAAATAAGGTAGATTTTTTCACGTGTTTAATTTTTGTACCCGCAAAGGACGTGAATTTTGAGTAAAAAGTTGCTTGTATTGTTCTTATTTATTCTTGTTTTATTTTCTTTCGAAGCCAACCGAACCAAACCTTTCTCTTTTTGTTTAATTAAAAAACACAAAGATGAAACAAAACACGCCAGTGGCTTCCCCAACACACATAGATGTTTTAATAGACGAAATGGGCGACGAGCACGTCAGTACCTCAGTAGATACACCACTCCGTAAAGACGCATTTGACCGTTCAGATGCCGAAAAAATAGAGCAAATTGCACAACATTTTGGCCAAATCATGGACATCCTCGGCTTAGACCGCAGCGACGACAGCCTGAGCGGAACGCCAAAGCGCGTGGCTAAAATGTATGTTCAAGAAATTTTCTCGGGCCTGAACCCTGCGAATTTTCCGGATGTCAAACTCTTTGAAAACAAATACCAGTACAACCAAATGCTTGTAGAGAAGAACATTTTGTTCTACTCCAACTGCGAGCATCATTTTGTACCTATCATTGGCAAGGCGCACGTTGCTTATATTTCTGGCGGCAAAGTCATTGGTTTGTCGAAAATCAACCGACTCGTGCAGCATTTTGCCAAGCGACCGCAAGTACAGGAGCGCCTCACGATGCAAATCACCAAAGCGTTACAAGAAGTACTCGAAACTCAAGATGTAGCAGTTGTGATCGATGCCACGCACCTCTGTGTTTCTTCAAGAGGAGTGAAGGATGTGAATAGCAGTACGGTAACGGCTAATTTCTGTGGTCAGTTTGAAAACGAAGCTACCAAGAACGAATTCTTGAAGTATATCGGCCTTTAATTGTAAAGCAAAATGTAAGCATTTAAGCTTGTTGCAATGCAAAGCCATATCAGATAAGGTAAAATGGCTAGCGTCCATCTTTTTTGTATTCGGCTGAATTTAACAGTAATAAGTAGTACGTTCAGCAACAAACCAACAATAACCAAAAGCCCCATGTCTATGCTTTTGGCGTAGAAGAATACCGGATTCCAGGCGATGTTCAATAGCAATTGAGTTAGATACCATCGAATGACCAGCTTGTTGTGTTTGCCGGCGTTTACCCACAAACGGCCCATATAAAAAGAAAAACTGAGCATCACGAAGGTCCAGGCTGCTCCGAAAACCCATCCTGGAGGAGTCCAAGGCGCTTTTGCTAAGTTTTGGTACCATTCAGATGAAACAGCATTGCCTGTAAAAAGCCCACCAATTGCCAAGGCAGCAAAATTCAAAAGCAGAAAAAGAGTAGTCGAAAGCAAAGATTTTTTCATTTGGATTTTTTATAAAGTTACGGAATAAAGGACTTTTCAATTTAGGATTATATTTGCAAGTAACCAAGTTAGTCTGCGTTTTGAACAGCTACGTCCGTTTCTTTTTTTTCATCATACCAGCACTGCTTCATGTAGTGCAGGCACAATCGACTTTCGATTCAATTGTGAAACCCAAGAAATTCATGGGTTTTGTGCCTTTATCAGATACCATTTCTGAAGATAAGAATGGTTTGTTTGCGTTGCCCTTATTGTATTTCACACCAGATACCCGTTGGGCGGCCGGAGCAGCCGGCGTGTATTACTTTAAAGTCAAGCCATCTGAGGCGCATGCTACACAACCACGGGTTTCTTACATTCAGTTTTTAGCCGACTACACCCAAAATAAACAGCTAGACACCTGGGCTTCTTGGCATGTATTTACCCAAGATGAAAACTATCTACTCAAAGGTGATGTGCGTTACCGCGATTTCCCCGACCGCTTCTACGGCATTGGCAACGATACGGAGTTGTCACAAAAAGAGCAATATAGTTACCAGCTCTTTGTTTTGAAGTCTTTGCAATTAAAAAAAATCAAACCTGGTTTCTTTATTGGTTTTGATTATGAGCTCGAATACGAATACAATTTTCAATACGCTCCAAACGGAGTATTATCAAATGGTACAATAACGGGTTATAAAGGTGGTTTAGGTTCTGCACTTGGCGTGGTATCCATTTTAGATACCCGAGACAACATCATCAATCCATATAAGGGGCGCTACGCAGAGTTTTCTACTTACTTTTTCTCGCCACTTTTGAAGAGTACTTTTTCTTTTCAGACCATCAACGCTACCTATCAGCAATACTGGCAACTCAAACCCAAACATATTTTGGCTTGGCAGACCAAAGCCAGATTTACTTTTGGTGAAGTGCCTTTTCTAGATTTATCAACCCTTGGAAACGACGACATTTTGCGTGGTTATCCAAAAAACCGTTTCAGAGACAAGCATTTTTTTGCCACCCAACTCGAATACCGCTTTCCGTTGTTTTGGCGCTTTGGCGGGGTTGCTTTTGGCGGGGTTGGCGATGTCTTTGGTCCGTCATCCACCTTAATTTCGAGTCATTTGAAATATTCGATTGGTACCGGGCTCCGTTTTGTAGTAGATCCAGCGGAGCGTTTGAACATCCGTTTAGACTATGGCTATGGCCGAGAAGGTGGTTATTTTTATTTTGTGGTTGGGGAGTCTTTTTAAAGGCTTTGGGTTATAAAAATCTTTCATTTCTTAGCTAAAATTCTTTAATGAAAGCAGGTGGCACTTTGTATTTCAAAATAGATACTTTTAGCTTCATTAACCCCAATTATGAAGAAAAAAATATTGCGCACCATTATTGTTGGAGCTGTCATCATTGCCCTAGGCGCTTGGCTTTTTAAACTACTCAACGCTCCCAAAAACACTAAGTCTTTCACCCTCAAGGATATTCAATTTGAGTACGCAGGCCCCTTGTTTCAAGGATCGAATCCTGCTCAGTATGTGGCCAAAATTGACCTCAAAGAAATTCTAGGCTCAGATTACAAAGCAGGTATCAAAATCAAAAATGCGGTTCTTAAAAATGCCACAGTTGAGTGCATGGATCCTTCCTCTTTTCAAGACATCAATGCATTGGTTGTTAGTTTTGCCTCAGACAACCCAGATCTTTCGATGCAAGAACTAGCGGTAATTAACCCCATCAAAGGCAAGCTCAAATCTGTCCAATTAAAACCTTCAAAAGAAGCCAATGTAACCGATTATTTTGCTGAAAAACAAGTGTATGTTATTCTTGACGCCTCTTTTTTGAAAGATGTGAATGCGAATGTAACGCTTAAAGGCTCTTTCGAATTTGAATTGAAATACTAAGTAGCATCTTACTCACTCATTTAATAACCTTAATGCATAAACTCACCCTCATGAAAAAGTTATCTATTGTTCTTCTTTTTTCTTTTGTTGCCACCTTATTTTGGTCTTTTGCACCTAACACTGGAGGCGATCGCTTAATTGGTGTTTGGGAGCCGAGTAACGGAAGAGCTCGTGTCAAAATTGAAAAAATTGGCGCTAAGTACTACGGTAAAATTGTTTGGCTCAAGGAGCCCATCGATCCGGCTACAAAAAAGCCAAAGACCGATAAAAACAATCCCGATGCAGATCTTCAAAAAGTACCTCTTATGGGTTACCGCATGCTCAAAGACTTCACTTATAAAGGCGATGACGAATGGGCCGACGGCACTATTTACGACGCACTCAACGGCAGCACTTATTCTTGCGTGATCAAAATGTCCAATGAAAACACGCTCAATATTCGCGGTTATATCGGTGTGTCTGCTCTAGGTAGAACAGATGTTTGGAAGCGTTTGGTTGTTAAAAAATAAGCAGATGTCTTTCCAATCTAGATTTTTACCAATTGCCTTCGTTGTAACGACATTTGGTTCTTTCAGTACCATCTGGGCTCAAGTTCCTGAAAATACTGACTCTACTGTTACTGAAGAAGACTACAGCCTTTACGACAACGTAGAATATTCTGCAGAAGGGGCACGCCGTTTTTGTAGTCCGAAAATTGAAGGTCTAAGCCCTGCAAAGCTCATCAGTTTTGGCTACGATTACCAAATGGGCTACAATATGTCTGCCGACACCCTCAATTCCATTCAAACCGGCACTGGTGCTTGGAATCTGAATGCGCAAGATGCACAAGTACTGCGTTCTCATGGCATGCGTTTGGCATTTAACATTCCTGTCATTTCCCAAACCAATTTAGTTTGGCAATTAGGAGGTAACTATTGGGAACAACGCTACAACTTTGCCGACGAAGCTTCACTGACCAATCCGATGCTGAAATCGTTGAGTGCCTACGGACTCAAAACCGCAGGCCTTAGCACTACTGTTTTCAAGCCGTTCAACGATAAGTATTTTATGCTTTTTCAAGGCTCTGCTGATTACAGCGGAAATTACACCTTCAAAGACATGATGCCGCTCAATTACATGAAGTATTCAGCTGCGCTCATTTTCGGAAAAAGACCTTCAGAACTCAAGCAATGGGGTGTAGGGGTGGCGCGTACTTACAGAGTGGGAGAAATCAATTATATTCCAGTGGTGCTCTTTAATTCTACGGGTGTGCAGAATAAATGGGGTACAGAAATGTTGTTTCCGGCTCGTGTACATGTGCGCAGAACCATCAACAGTAGAAACATGTTGTTTGCTGGTTACGAACTCGAGGGGCAAAGCTACAGAATGTGGAACACCTCAAGTGTAGATGGCTATCAAATGCGCGAAGACGATCTCGAAATCCGCAGAGGAGAAATCAGATTGCGCATGGTCTATGAATTTTCTTTAAAAGAGTTCATCTGGCTGTCTATTCAAGCGGGTTATAGAATCAACTATCGTTTCGATATGGACCGCCTCATGAATGGCGAAGAAAACTACCGCGCTTTTGGACTTATTGACGACATGCCACCTTACGTGATGGTCAATAGCCTTACGAATCCGCTCTACTTTAATGTGAGTATCAATTTGGTGAGTCCGTGATGAGCTACCTGAAGCAAGTCAGTTCGTTCAAAAATGCTTGAGTTGATCTTTTGTGAAAGTCCATTCTGCGCTATAAAAGTACTCGCCAAAATTCAAGTCATACCATGGCGACTGCTCATCGTCGCCGACAAGTATTTGTAGGTCTTGTGCAGGCATATAACTTTGGGCAAGCATGAATTTTACTTCACCCTTAGCATTGATGCATTTATCGACTACAATAACAGCGTGTC
>CANHBA010000111.1 GCA_947458985.1 Flavobacteriales bacterium | reverse complement strand
CGTAGCGTTCGTCCATTTCGATACACAACGAATTGAGCGTATTTACTACTTTGGAGGTGTCCGTAATAATGGCATCTTCTTCGCCTGGAAGTTTGGCCAAGAAATGGCGTTCAATTTTATTGAACAATGTGAGTTCAACCTTTTTTGGATCGACCAACACAAATTTGACTTGCGCGGGATGTTTCTTGTAGAGGATAGAGATCAAGATGGCATTGAGCCCTACCGATTTACCCTGACCAGTTGCACCTGCCACCAATAAGTGAGGCATTTTGGTGAGGTCAAAAACATAGGTTTCGTTGGTAATGGTTTTGCCCATTACAATAGGAAGTTCGCCGTCGAAATGTTGAAATTTATCGGAGGCGATGAGCGAGCGCATCGAAACCATTTCCGGATTGGAATTTGGTACCTCAATACCGATGGTACCTTTTCCTGGAATAGGAGCAATGATGCGGATGCCTAAAGCAGATAAGCTCAACGCGATGTCGTCTTCGAGGTTTTTAATTTTTGAAATGCGCACACCAGGAGCTGGTACAATTTCGTAAAGCGTAACTGTTGGCCCAACTGTGGCTTTGATTTTAGCGATATCAATTTTATAATGAGAGAGTGTCTCTACAATGCGGTCTTTGTTGTTTTCGAGTTCTTCTTTGCTCACAGAAACACCTGTAGATACGTAGTCTTTCATGAGTTCGAGCGGTGGCAATAAATAACCTTCGAGGTCTTTGGTAGGGTCGTACTCGCCGTGTTCGCTTACGAGCTGAGAGGCGCGGTCTTCTTCATCGGTCATGGGTGCGCGTACGGGCACAGGTACAATTGGGTCTTCACCTAATTCGATTTCAAATGCGGAGTCAAAGGTGTTTTCTTTGATGGGCTCAGGCGTTTTGACGGGTTCAACTATTGGTTCTTTGGTCACCTGAACAATAAGTTCGCTTTCTTCTTCAAAAATATCGTCTTCGTCGCCGTCGTCAAAGACAACTGTTTGTGAAATGTTGTCTGCTTTGATTTGGTCCTCTTTGATGGTATTGACTACATAGATATCGTCAAATGGGGCCACACCATCGGCAAATTCCTGCTCGTTTTGAACTTCTTGGGCATCCTTACTTCCGAAAAGGCGTTGCAATAGCGCTTGATAATTGGGGCTGAATTGAAGGGTGGTGAGCACAAAAAACGCAATGACATGCATGAAAAGTGTGCCAAAGCCACCAAAAGTTACTTGGAGCCATTCATTGGTATAAAAACCAAAAGCGCCACCTGCATAACTGATTTGCGGACTAAAAAAACCTAAGAAAATAGAGCCCCAAAGCATGTAGCTGATCGTAACGCTCGTTGCTCTTGCTAAAGGAAGTAAGGCTGTGCCAAATAAGATTTTAAAACCGCCGAGAAATAAAAGGAAAATGAGGCCAAAAGAGGGTAAGCCAAAACCACGGTGAATAAGCAGGTGGGAGGTCCAGGCGCCAAACTTTCCGAGCCAATTTTCAGCGGGAGGAAGCTCGTTGTTGAATATGTAGGCGATGAAACTGCGGTTTAAAAGTTGATCTTGGTCTTTGGTCCAGGTAAAGATGTAAGAGACACAGGCTAAGAAGAGGTAAACGCTCAATAAGCTGAAAAGGGCACCTGCAAAAATCTTGATTTTTGAAAGATTCAGGCGGTCTTTTAAATTCAACAGCGAAGTCCCGTCTTTTGGCGGCGTTTTTTTGGTTTCTTTCGGACGCTGAGGTTCGTCTTCCCGTTTTTTGGACCTAGAAGAACTGGTTGCTTCTTCGGTTTTTGGAGCAGGTTTGGTGCTAGATTTTGGGATGTATTCGTTTTCTTCCATGAGGCTTTTGCGTCTAATGAAACGAAAATACGGCAAAGGGGTACACGAAAAATGAAAACCCGGCAAACCTATAAACAGCAAGCTGTTAGTTAATCTTGAGGTGCGGTGCTATTTTGGGTTTGTGTCCATTCTAAAAAGGCTTCGAGCGGCAAGACTTTATATTTTTTGTCTGGAATAAATAACTGTATGGGCGGTGTGCGTTGATCCCATTTTTGAAGCTCGAAAGCCATGAAGCCGTTGTCTGTCGGAATTTGTCCTTTGACAGGCAAGCCGGGTGCTTTTTTGAGGCCCACAAAGTAATGGGCAGCTATTTTTTTGGTGTAAAGTAGCGGTACTTGACCCTTCGAAAAACTCACGACGGCTTCTTTGCATTTGAAGTCTAGCACGCGTGTTTTAGCGGAGGTTTTTTGGTATTGAAAATCTGAATTTTCTTGTGCTGTATCTTTGATCTGAACGGCAAAAAACTGACCGTCTATCTCAATTAAGGAGAGCAATTTGTGTTTGCGCAAGTGATGAATACTCTCTTGCTTCTTGCCATCGGACATCAGGTAATTGTAACGAACCATAGAATCAAGGGCATAAATAAAGAGCTTTCCTTCTATGGTGTCGTTGTTGATGAGGTCCACGGAAACTAAATTGTACTCCAAACTACCTACAAATGGTTTTTGCGCCACGAAGAGTTGGGTGAGTGCAGTAAACAAGACAAGGTAGAAGTACTTCGGCATGAACAAAGCTAAGAAAAATGGTTAAATGCTTTTGCAAATTAGCCCTATCTTTGTGTTAGCCCCCAAAGGGTCCTCTATGTCAAGAAAATTACAATTCATCTTCAATCCTTCTGAACTAGGAGCAGGCACTCGCGGTGCTTCTCTTGGTCCGGAAGCCATTCGTGCAGCTGCCCGAACAAAGGGTAGTACACTTTTTAGTGCGCATCAGGTTATTTCTGTCGAACAGCAAAACGACTTACTCGATCATCCAACGCCGTTTCGTTATGCCAAGTATATCGATGGCCTCAGTACCGTCTTTGCATCGCTTTCAGAAAAAATTGAAAGTTGTATTTCAAGTAAGGCACTTCCATTGCTCATTTCCGGCGACCACAGCGCCGCTGCAGGAACTTTAGCTGCACTGCATAAGGTGTATCCGAAGCAACGGATTGGTGTCATTTGGATAGACGCCCACGCCGATATCCATTCTCCTTATACCACGCCTTCGGGCAACATCCACGGCATGCCGATCGCTGCAGCGCTTGGCCTAGATCATTCGCATTTGGCAAAAAATGAGCTAGATGCCGCTACAGCAGCACACTGGAACAAGCTCAAAAGCACTGCGTTTTTACCACAAGATTTAATTTACATTGGCGTCCGTGATACCGAAGCAGAAGAAGACGCTATAATGGCCGAACTTCAGCTGAAAAACTACACTGTTGCTGAGCTGCGTCAAAAAGGGTTGAACAACTGCCTTGCCGAGATGCACATTCAACTTGCTGCTTGCGACCTCATTTATGTCTCCTTTGACGTCGATAGCATTGACCCCATCGAAACTTCTTACGGCACAGGCACTCCAGTGCCAAACGGAATCAGCTTTGCCGAAGCACAAGCGCTCCTCAATCATTTTGCCGCAGACCCCAAACTTTGTGCACTAGAAATTGTCGAAGTAAACCCCTGCCTCGACGACGAAAAAAACAAAATGGCCGAACGCACGCTTGACCTCATCGAAAACATCATTACCCAACTCTCCTAAAATGGAACAACACATTCGTCAAGCCTTAATTGCCGCCGCACCAGACTTATTTGGCGCTGAGATCAATGACACACTTATTCAGTTTCAACAAACCCGTCGCGATATGGAAGGCGACCTCACGTTGGTTGTTTTTCCTTTTGTCAAATTGTTGCGCTGTTCTCCTCAAGAAGCAGGCGACAAACTCAAGCAATGGATAGAAAGCCATATCGAAGGTGTTTCGCATTGCAATGTAGTGAGCGGCTTTTTAAATATTGTTTTTACGGATGCTTATTGGCTTGAGCAGCTCAATCAGATGCAAGATCAACCCAACTACGGGCTTGCACCAGCCAACTCGAAGCCAACGGTAATGGTAGAATACGCCTCTCCCAATACCAACAAACCTTTGCACCTCGGTCATTTGCGCAATATTTTCTTGGGTGCTTCTGTTGCCGAAATTTTGCGCGCAGTAGGGCACAAAGTAGTGCGTACGCAAGTCATCAACGACCGCGGCATTCATATTTGTAAATCTATGCTTGCGTGGGAAAAATTCTCCCCCGTGAATGCGCGTGGCGAAAGGGAAACCCCAGCCAACACAGGCCTGAAGGGCGATAAGCTCGTGGGAAAATACTATGTAGAGTTCGATAGAGCCCTGCAAATTGAAGCCAAAGCAATCATGGCGCAATGGCAAAGTGGGAACTTTTCTGACACCCCAACTGCCATTGAAGAAGCAGTGCTCAATTTTGAAAAAGCCAAGGAAGGCAAGGACGACAAAGCTGTTGCTGCGCTCGATGACAAAATCAAGGAATTAGCCAAAAACCAAACTGCCATCTTACAAGAAGCCAAAGAAATGTTGGTGAAATGGGAAGCCCGCGACCCGCAGGTTTACCTGCTTTGGACCACTATGAACGGTTGGGTATATGCTGGTTTTGACCAAACTTATGCGCAAATGGGCGTGTCTTTTGACAAGCTTTATTACGAATCCGACACCTTTCTACTCGGCAAAGACCAAGTCATGGAAGGCATCAAAAGCGACGTATTTTATCAGAAACCAGACGGTTCTGTTTGGATAGACCTCACTGCAGATGGGCTCGATGAAAAATTAGTCTTGCGTTCAGACGGTACTGCTGTTTACATGACCCAAGATATCGGAACTGCCATTGACCGTTTTAAAGATTTCCCGGATTTACACGGAATGGTATACACCGTTGGAAATGAGCAAGACTACCACTTTAAAGTATTGTTTTTGATCCTTCAAAAATTAGGCTACGCCTGGGCTAACAATTGCTTTCACTTGAGCTACGGTATGGTCGACCTCCCAAGTGGCAAAATGAAATCCAGAGAAGGTACTGTTGTAGATGCCGACGACCTCATGGCCGAAGTCATTGAAAAAGCCAAAGAAATGACTCAAGAGCGCGGACATTTAGAAGGTCTCGACAACGCTGCACGCGAGCAACTTTATACGCAAATTGGCTTAGGTGGTCTCAAATATTACTTGTTGAAAGTCGATCCGAAAAAACGCATGTTGTTCAATCCGGAAGAATCTATCGACCTCACGGGCAACACCGGTCCGTTTTTGCAATATGCCCATGCGCGTATCTCTACACTCTTAGAGAAGGCTGCATTCGGCCCAACACCACTTTCTTTGACCACGCCGATGCGCCCAGAAGAAAAGGAAATCATCAAGCAATTAGCGTTGTTTGGCACCACCTTGGAAGAGGCTGCCAAAGGATATTCACCAGCACTGCTCGCTAATTACAGCTATGAGTTAGTGAAACTTTACAATACCTTTTACCAAAGCGTTAAAATTGTCATTGAGCCCGATGCAGACGTGCGTCAGTTCAGGCTTTCTTTAAGCGCTAAGGTTCGTCAGGTACTTGCCCAAGCACTTGGTTTGTTGGGTGTGGAAGCGCCGCAGCGCATGTAGTTTTGCGTGGTGTTTAGTGCTTGCCGAAGATCACTTCATCGGTGAGTTGACGAACCATGACAAACAATTCATCCTTAAAGGTTTGTGCTTCATAAGCGCCGCGTTCGATCATGCGCAGTTTGTGTTCCCATTGCCCTGTTAATTCTGGACTTTTCAAAAGCTCGTAGGAAATTTTATCGATCAGCGACATTCCTGTAGCTGTTGCGATGAGGTTCTTTTTCTTTTTCTCGATGTATTGGCGCTTGAAAAGCGTCTCGATAATGCTAGCGCGCGTAGACGGGCGCCCGATGCCATTTTCTTTCATGACTTCGCGCATTTCTTCGTTTTCAACGAGCTTGCCAGCGGTTTCCATGGCGCGCAGCAAGGTCGCTTCTGTGTAGTATTTGGGTGGGCTGGTTTTACCTTCGTGGATATACGGCGCGTGGGGGCCAGTTTCTCCTTTGGTAAAGAGCGGTAAAATTTTATCCTCGGGGTTGGTTTGCTGTGCTTTGAGGTCGTCGTAAAGCACGCGCCAGCCTTTGTCCAGGACTTGCTTGCCTGTTGCTTTGAATTCCAAAGCAACAACTTTGCCCAAAACGGTGGTATTGGAAACCTTGCATTCTGGATAAAAAACGGCAATGAAGCGCCGCACAATGAGGTCGTAAACGCGTTGTTCATCGGGACTAATGCCCGACGGCGCCACACCTGTCGGAATAATGGCGTGGTGATCAGTGATTTTTTTGTCGTCGAAGATTTGCTTCGATTTTTTGATGGGTTTGCCTGCCAGGGCTTCTGTAAAGCGCTTGTAGTCGCGGAGCCCAGAGAGGATGCCTGGAATTTTGGGATGGAGGTCTTCCGAAAGGTAGGTGGTGTCTACGCGCGGGTAGGTCACGAGTTTTTTCTCGTAAAGACTCTGCACCTTGTTGAGCGTTTCCTCAGCGGAGTAGGCGTAGTAGCGGTTGCCGTCTACTTGCAAAGAGGTGAGGTCATAGAGACGCGGGTTGCCTTCTTTGGCGTCTTTTTGTTCAAAGGACGTGACCTCGAAGGGCTGCTCGCTGAGGTAATCTAGGCCTTTTTGGGCTTTTTCTTTGGTCTTGAGGCGGTCTATCTGACAACTGAATTCGGTTTCGCGGTAGATGGTCTTGAGCTCAAAGAAGGTTTCTCCTTTGAACGCGTCAATTTCTTTTTGACGCTGCACAATGAGCGCGAGCGTGGGCGTCTGCACACGCCCCACGGAAAGGGTTTGTTTGTCTCGGCCGTATTTGCGCGTAAAAAGTCGGGTTCCGTTGATCCCCAAGACCCAATCACCGACCGCCCGAGCGTTGCCTGCGGCAAAGAGGCGGTCAAAATCAGACCCCGGCCTCAGTTTCTTGAAACCATCTTTAATGGCTTCTTCGGTGAGCGAAGAAATCCAGAGCCGCTTTACTGGTACTTTGCATTTGGCCTTGAGCAAGACCCAGCGCTGAATGAGCTCTCCTTCTTGCCCGGCATCGCCGCAGTTAATGACTTCCGTAGCTTGGCTCACGAGCCGCTCAATGACGTGAAATTGCTTTTTGGCGCCGTCGTCACCGCGCAGCTTGATGCCAAATTGCGCAGGAATGATAGGTAAATCTTCTAGTTTCCAGTATTTCCAGTTGGGATTGTAGTCTTCGGGGTCTTTGAGTGAACACAGGTGGCCGTATACCCAAGTGACAGCATAGCCATTGCCCTCTAGGTAGCCATCTTTGCGATTCTTGGCTCCTAAAATCTCCGCTAAATCGCGGGCAACACT
>CANHBA010000110.1 GCA_947458985.1 Flavobacteriales bacterium | reverse complement strand
GATAGAAATAATGTTAATGTTTTTACCTAAAATATTGGTATCAACAATATGTGGGTTTATTATAGGTTATGATAGAGAAATTAAAAATAAAGTTGCTGGTATCAGGACTAATGTTTTAATAACAGTTGGTTGTACAATATTAACAGTAATATCTTGTTTTCTATTTAAAGGTAGTAATGTCGATTCTACTAGAATATTAGGGCAAATAGTAACAGGTATTGGTTTTTTAGGTGCTGGTGTTATTATGAAACATGATGATAAGATAATAGGTGTTACTACAGCCGCTTTTATATGGATAACTAGTAGTATTGGTATATTCGTTGGTATGGGTTTGTTTGAAATATATGCCTATGAGCGCGCCGAAACCATGAAATGGACACTCGACACCACCTACAGCTTAGTGCTGCCCGATTCCGCTGCCGCAGACAGCAAATACATGCAGTTTTGGAGTTTGCACCCTGGGGAAAGTTACAAGCAGCTTTTTGTCATCAGCGAGCCGCCGTCTTCAGGAAGGGCTTACCAAATCATATACCAACCGCACGTATGCGAGGCCTATTTCAAGTATGCGTTTCGCTGGTACGATGAAGAAGGAGAGCCAACTGACGCGGCCATCGATGGCGACCAACGCTTTGCCTATCAAGGCCCTATGTATAGTGATCTTTGCGATATCTTTTATGCAAACAATGAATTTCATTTAAAAGATCGAAAATCGAAAAATTTCTACCAAGCCAACTGGAAACGCGTCAAAAGGAAACTTAAACGAAGCATGAAATGCCCTCAAACTTGGCCCATTCTCAGTGCACAATTTTACAGCCAAGCGGTTTTGGCGTCCTTGCCAAGCTATTCACATCAATATTTAGTAGTCGAAACCAAAGAAGGAATTTGTACGGTGTCTTTAGGCTATCGCCTCGGAAAAATTTACCCTGTACGCAGTTTTTTGGCAAAAATCGCTCATCTTTGTGGTGCCAGACGCGTATTCTGGCGTACGTCATCAACAAAAGCAATTAAATTAACCCACTTCCAAATAAGCCCTTTCCAATGAAATTGATCCTCACACTCCTCGTCACCTTTTCATTTTCTGCGTTTTTCGCCCAAGAAAACCCTGCCAGCAAGGAAATCAACGAAGCCATCAAAGAAATGGATGCAGGTAATTTTTCGCAAAGCCGTGTCATTCTCGAAGGTGTGCTGCAGAAAGACTCCACCAATTACGACGCTTGGTACGAGTATGCCTACAGCTATTACATGCAAAAGGATTACGCCAAAGCACTTGAAATCATGCAAACCCAGACCGGTCATGCACAGGCAACAGATCAGCTTTGGCAAATGATTGGCAATAGTTTAGACATCATTGGCAAGCCAGAAGAAGCCATTGCAGCTTATGCCAAAGGCCTCGAGCGCTTTCCGAATAGCGGCCGCTTGTATGTTGAGTCGGGCAACATATACCTCATTCAAAATAAAATTGAGCAAGCGATTCCTTATTACGAAAAAGGCATTGAAATGGCCCCTGAATTTCCATCTAATTACTACCGCTTAGCACGCATCTATTGCAATTCTGAAAACGAAATTTGGGGTGTTCTATACGGAGAAATCTTCATGAACCTAGAGCGCAACACCCAGCGCACCCGCGAAATCAGCGCTTTGCTCTATCAAACCTATCAAAAAGCCCTCATTTATGAAAAAGGACAATGGCAAATCAGCTTTGCCAAGGACGCGAGTCCTTTTACCATTGACTTCGAAACAACCATAGGGCTAGCTGCGGCAGCTTATGGTATCGAAAACAAAAAACCGAGCATCAATGTAGCTTCCTTAACGGCAATTAGAAAACAAATGCTGCAAATTCTGACAGAACAAGATAAAGCCAAAGGTATGGTGCTCTATTCTTTTTGGCAAGGTATTGACGACATGAACTTCTGGGATGCTTATAACTATTGGGTTTTTGCCCAAGCTCCCAATGATCAATTTGAAAAATGGCGCAAAAGCAACTCAACAGACTTTGGTTATTTCGTCAAATGGTATAACCCTAATCCGATTGTGATCACAGAAGCCACTTACTTCTCTAGAACCAAAGTACTTAATTAAGGAAAAAAGGAACCCTAATTATGGTGGTTCCGTTGGTCGTCTCTATTTTTATAAATGAAGCGTTACTTGAAAAGGAAATAAGGCTAGTGCTGCCCTTATTTTCTATTTCTAAAGGGCATTTTCTTCCGAGTACATCAAAGGCCTCTGCTGCTATAATTTTTTCTTCTCCAATTTCAATTGTGTTTGGACCAGTCATTTCCCATTGAAAAGGTGCAGTTGCAGTAAGTCCGGCATTTGCATTATTTACCGCTATTAAAACTGTATCGGTATCACACAAGCCTTCAGCGACAAGCATGACTTGATAGCTCGATAAATTGTATTCAAAACCTATGATGGGTCCGGTTTCTATTGATCCGTCGGGAAAATACCAAGTGAAATTAGCGGCCTCATTTACCGTGGCTGTAAAACTCAATAAACTCGCGCCAGGAATACTCGAGTAACTCGCGTTTGCCTGTAGGGTGCTATCGCTATGAATGAGTTTCCAAGTTGAAAGGCTGTCCAAGATAATAGCACTTGCAATTTGTTGGATGAGTAAAGCATCGGCGTGGTCTATTCCGGGGTTGTAAGCGCTACCTACGCTGCTTTTGTGAAACAAGGATGTGTAAAACACACAAGCGGCTAAATAAGAACCTGTCAAACTTGGGTGGGAGCCATCTTGTTGGTATAAATTGATCACCGGATAGTTGTCTCGGACATATTTCCAAGCAACGCCAACGGGTGAAACCGCTGCGTTGGCGGAGTCTGCGATGCGCAGGTATGCATCGCGTAAACGGCCATTCATTTTGTCAAAAGTATTGATGGAATCCCATTGCGGATCGCCGTTTTGTCGGCCCCAGGTCATGAAATAGTTGACCTGACTACAAGGTTGAATAGCTTTGGCGCTATCTGCCAACTGCACAGCGTAGGGGAGTGTTTGAGAATTGACTTGGTCGAACGGAAAGCTCGGTTCTTGGCTTTGGCCCTGCAAGATGATGTAATCCCAAGGTTGTGCGGCCATTTTTTGATAGTTGATCGGGTTTGCAGCATGATTTTGAAAGGTTTGGCCACCTGGGGTGTTGCTATCGATGATCAAGACATCGCCTAAAGAGGTGCTCAGGTCGCTCACCATAGAAGGTAAGTTATTGACGCCCATATAACTATTGCCTATGAAAAGCGCGCGAAGCGTATCTTGGGCAAGCAATAAACGAGAAAAAAGTAGGGTAACAGTTAGGATGTATAGACGCATTAGAATTGAATTTGAAGAATTGGAGATTGAAGGCGGATATCCTTGGAAGAACTGCCAATTTGGATTTGAAATTGTGTGGGGTAAGCATCGGAGCCAGGCCCTGTCGGGATGCCTAACTTGGATAGCGGAATTTTGTAAGAAATGAAGCCCATTGTTTCGCCTTTTTTAAGCGCGACTTTTTTGGTATCGATGAGGTATTGTACAGGTAAGGTTTCTGTACTGTAAATGGGTTTGACATAAAACTGGATGGCTTCTGCACCGTCGAACTGCCCCGTGTTTTGAATCAGGAAGGAAAGTTCAATGGTGTCGTTTCCACTTGGTAAGGAGTAGGTGTTTTGTTCCATTTTTAAGTGGCTGTATGCAAACTTGGTGTAGCTGAGTCCGCAGCCAAAAGGGTAGAGGGGCTCGCCGCTGCCGGTAATGTAGTCGTCGCCGCGGCCAGTGGCTTCGTGCCAATAACTCAGCGGCAATTGGCCTTCGTGTTGCGGAATGGTAAATGGCAATTTGCCAGAGGGGTTTACTTTTCCGCTCAGTATATTCGCGAGCGCTAGGCCACCGGCTTCACCACTATACCAGTTGTAAAGAATTGCCGCGGCATCGTCTTGCCAGTCGGTCATGGTAATGGCACTGCCACCAACAACCACAACTACTACAGGCAAGCCACAGGCTTTGAGTTCTTTAATGAGCTTGATTTGTTGAGGAGCTAAAGCTAATGAGGAGCGGTCCTGAAATTCACCCTCAGGGTAATCCACCACCACAATTGCCTCATCACTGTCTAAATGCTTTTCTAAATCTAAATAGGCCTGGCTGACTTCGCTGCGAGGCTCCTCGACGAACAGTTTGATCCGGCCATTGCCTTGTGGTTCTCTGAATTCGATGCGTAATTGATAGTGTTGACCTTCCCTGACGTCGATAGCAATTTTTCTTTCGTGAAAACCTTGCTTTTCCCATTGGTCTATGCGCAGGGTGTCATTGAGGTACAAACGAAAGCCGTCGTTGCCCGTCAAACCGAGTTCAATTGTAGTGTTTTGCTTGCCAATCAATTGGGCCTCCCAGCGCGCGGCGTAAAAACCATTGCCAGTGAGCTCGCTTGGGCCGTAAAGTGTCCAGTGGTGGTCAATTTGATTTTCAGTTCTATTTAAAACGGGTGTTCCTGACAGCGTTGGGTTATTGAAATAATTGGCCTTGAATCCGTTGGGAAGCTCAAACCATTTGTTTTTTGTTTCGAGTACCACTTCATTGGCTGCCCATGGTTTTTCAGGAAATGCAAAATAACTTACATTTTTGGCGCCAAATGCTTCTTGCAAACCTTCTTGGATGCTTACATTCTGATATCCTTTGCCACTGTAGCCACCTAATTTAGCGACAGCAGCAGCTTCTCCAAGGAGTAAGATTTTGCTGTCCTTAGCGAGTGGTAAAATGGGTATTTGAGTAGGGGAAAGATCGTTTTTGAGTAAAACGATGGAGGCTTCTGCACACTTTTGGGCGATGTCGAAGCCTTCAGAAAGCAACTTTTGAATTTCTTTTTCTTTGGGGAGTTCTAAGTAAGGCTGCTCAAAAAGCCCGAGTTCAAACTTGACCCGCAATATGCGCGCTACTGCTGAATCGATGCGGGCTTGCTCGAGTGTTTGTCCGAGTAAACCGGGTTCAAACAATTGAAAATGGGCGCAATCTGTCTGAAAAATAACATCTAGGCCTGCAGAAAGCGCATGTTTGCCGCTTTCGTTGTAAGTGCTTGCGGTGCGGTGCAATACGAGTTCTCCACCCACAGCATTGGCATCGGAAATCACAAATCCACGAAAGGCCCAATCTTTTTTGAGGGTTTCGTTGAGCAGTTTTTCTGAGGCCGAACAGGCACTTCCATCAAACGAATTATAAGCGCTCATGACCGAACGCGCTTTGCCTTCGTGGAAAGCTGTGAGAAATGGGCGGTAATGGCTCATGTAAAGAGAGCGCTCGCTCAGGCCAATAGGGTAGGAGTCTCGGCCGCCGGCGCCAACGTTGACTACAAAATGTTTGGGCGTACACACAACACCGGCGGCTTCTAAGGGCCGCACAAAAGCCAAGCCCATTTGGCTCGCAAGGTAGGGGTCTTCGCCAAAGGTTTCTTCGGTACGGCCCCAGCGGACGTCCGAGGCCAAATTGAGCACTGGGCTCAGTACTTGCCTAATGCCAATGAGGCGCGCTTCGCGCGCAATTTGTTGGGCTGCAGTTTGGACCAAAAGCGGATCGAAGGTGGCGGCCAGTGCAATAGCCTGCGGAAAGCTGGTGGCTTGTGCCCGAACCAGCCCATGCAAGCCTTCGTCAAAAAAAATAACAGGGATACCTAAGCGGGTGTTTTCAATGAAATGTTTTTGAATATCGTTGGCACGCGCAATGAGTTCAAGATTGCTGTTCGCGCTTGAATAGTTCAGGATTTGTTGAGTGGGGTCTGAGAGCGCTGAGGCGAATAATTGTATACCAAAAATGCCGTCGGTAAAACGGCATTTAGTGGTATCGAAGTCCGAAGGGACCATAAAAAGTTGCCAAGCTTTTTCTGAAGCAGACATGCGGCCAAGGAGGTCGGCAACGCGCGCTTCGATGGGCTGGCTTGGGTCTTTGTAAAGTTGCGCCTGAACAAGTAGACTACAGGATAAAAAAATCAGGAGTAGCTTCATGTGCAGACGGACCTTTCTAATTACAAGCCATTAGCGGCCATGCGCAATTTGAGGTCGATGTACGCTTGCTCGTAAGCTTCGCGTTGTTTTTTGTCGCGGTTAGAGATGTCCATACGCCCCATTGTTTTGAGGATTTCGTCGGCTTCTGTTGTGTTGCGCAAAGCAAAATAAGCTTCTAGTAAGTTGAAGTAGATAGCAACGGTTACATCTTTGTCGATGCGTGCTTTTTTATTTTCGATATCAGACTCCTCAAGAGCTTTTTTCCAGATGGTAATGGCTTCATTTAATTTCATGGCGCCTTGTGCTTCGTTGGTACCGAGCATTTTGAAACCAAGATTTGCGGCATTAAATGCATCTAGGATGTCGTTGTGTGATTCGTCTTTAGACTTCACGAAATACATATCAAAGGTTTCTTCAGTGCGCTCATAACCAATGCGGTCATTGACCATGTGGTTGATTGCTTTGAGGTTGTCTTGCAAGCATTTGTCTTCCATTGATTTGACAACCGCGCTCACATCCATTGAAGGCTGTGTTTTGGTAGCTGCGCCTTTGTACAACTTGAATTCAGTGAATTCGGCAGGAGCAGCAGCGTAAACTTCTTGGTTAATGGCGTTGGTAATGCGGAAACTCATTGGGTGGCGATACGTAAACTCGATGTGGTAGTAAGTCACTTTAGTAGTAGTGCTTACGCCGTCTTTGCGCGATACTTCATCTTTTACTTCAGTTACAATTTTAGCAGGAGTAGCTTCAAAACCTTGTAAAGTAACGGTGTAGTTAAGCGCATTGGCAGCACCTTTTTGCAAACCATCGATAAAGAGGTAGGTAGAAGCCAAAGAATTGTAATCGTAAGCCGTTTTCATAACCGGCATAGGAATTGTGCGGCGGTAAGGCTGGGCAACGTAGTCTTTGACAGGCTTGTTGTTTTCGTTGAGCACTTGTTTTTCGATGATTTTTGAAGCAGTAGATTTTTCGTTCCAAGCTTTGGTTTCACGCTCAAATTTGTCGTCGGCAGCTTTTTGTTTGTTAGGGTATGAAACATATAAATACTTATTGTATAGTTTATGTGGCCCCTTGCTGGAGATAGTATATTTTCCTTCAGGTGTTTTGTAATCATCCTTATATTCTTTTTTGCCTGTTGAGTTTTTGCCTATTGATACCTTAAATGTTTTAATGATTTCACCTTTCGAGTAGGTAATCAATTCTCTGGTAGATTTGTTCACTATAATTTTATCAATTTTTGTTCCCT
>CANHBA010000109.1 GCA_947458985.1 Flavobacteriales bacterium | reverse complement strand
GGTGTGCACCACATGAAAGCCCATATTTTGGCGCATTTTATTGACGACGCCAGCGACCTCAAACCCAGTTTTCCTTTTTTATGCCTCACCGTAAGCGGCGGGCACACCCAAATTGTGCGTGTCAATGACGCCCTAGATATGCAAGTGCTGGGCAGCACCATAGACGACGCCGCAGGCGAAGCCTTTGACAAAGCTGCAAAAATGCTAGGCCTGCCCTACCCCGGCGGGCCGCTCATTGACCAACTTGCACCGCAAGGAAATCCGTTGGCGTTTTCTTTTGCCAAACCACAAATTCCAGCTTTAGATTTCAGTTTCAGCGGGCTCAAAACCTCCATTTTGTACACCCTTCAGGCCGCCGAAAAAACCGACCCTGATTTTCGCCAAAACCACAAAGCTGACCTCTGCGCCAGCATTCAAAACAGCATTGTGTCTATTTTAATGGCCAAACTCGAAAAAGCAGTCAAGGAAACGGGGATCCAAACAGTAGTTATTGCCGGTGGTGTTTCGGCCAATTCTGAACTCAGAAAACGCCTCCTTTCCAAAAAAGATGCGGGCTGGAAGGTCGGCATTCCCAAAATGAGCTATTGCACCGATAACGCAGCTATGATCGCCATGGCAGGCTCTTTTTATTTGGCTGCGGGCCACACCGTTGGGCAAGATGTTGCTTCAGACCCACGTCTGAAATGGTAACCTAAGACACATATTATTGCCAATATTTTTTGTAATTTCGAGAGTTCTTAGTTTTCAAACCATGCGCGCCGCACTTCAATTATTGATATTCTTCTCTTTCTTAAGCACTTGGGCTTTTGGTCAAGAGAAAATTCAATGGAGTTTTGAATTCAATCCTTACCCGGCTTCGCTTCAAATCAGTGCCAAAATTGAAAACAGCTGGCACCTATATGCACTTGATTTAGATCCAAGTATTGGCCCCGTACCTACACAAATTGTTTTAGAAAAAAATAAAGCGGTACAAGTCTTAAATGCATTTGAAGCTACCACCAAAGCCAAGCAATCCTATGATCCTAATTTCGGAGCCGAGGTTTCCTACTTTGAAAATAGCTTCGAAGCGCGCAACAGCGTCAAAGTTAAAAAACCAACTACAGTTAAAGGCGAACTCACCTACATGCTTTGCGACGACAAGCGCTGTTTACCCCCTCAAACCGTACCTTTTGAAATCAAGGTCACACCCCAGAAATTAGAAAAACCAAACTAAAACCAATGAAAGCTCTTCTTTTTAGCATACTCTTTTTAGGCTTATCCTTTGCAGGAACAGCTCAAGATTTCATGACGCAATTCATCAAATGGAACTGCAGTGTGGAAAAAATTGACGAGAGCCACGCCAATTTGGTTTTTACAGGCAAACTCGTGCCTGAATACCATATTTTTAGCCTGAAGCACGACCCCATGGCTGCCGACGGCACAGGCATTGTTCCTGAGTTCAAATTCAAGACCGATAAAAATTTTAAAACGGTAGGTAAAGTTTTTGAAGTAGGCATTCCACTAGTTCAAAAAGACGAACTCGGCACCTCTTTGTATTATGAAAACAAAGCCGTTTTTAAGCAAAAAATCGAAATCTTAAGCGATGACGCTTTTACCGCTAGTTGCAATTTATTCTTTCAGTTGTGTAACCACGAAGGCTGTTTGCCTCCCTTCGATTACACCGCAAAGTTCAAAGTAAGTGGCTTTAAAGCTTCTGGTGCAGCTGCCGAAGTTGCAGATACAACTACTAGCGCTCAAACCGCAGGTGCAGATACCAACAGCACCGAAACCACCATGGACCAAGCGCCGGCGCCGATCCAACAAAAAGAAAAGAAAAAAGACTCTAACGTCGTCATCTTCATTGCGGGCTTTATTGCAGGGCTAGTGGCCTTGCTCACACCTTGCATGTTCCCAATGATCCCAATGACCGTTACGTTCTTCACCAAGCAATCCAAAACGCGCAGCGAGGGCATCTTCAAAGCGCTCATTTACGGTGCGTCTATTGTCTTGATCTACGTTGCTTTTGGTCTCATCTTCACGGCCATTATGGGTCCGCTTGGCCTCAACGACCTCTCTACTAACGTCTGGATGAACCTCATCTTCTTCAGTATTTTTGTATTATTTGCCTTCTCTTTCTTGGGTGCTTTCGAAATCCAATTGCCGAACTCTTGGGTCAATAAAATGGATAAACAAGCAGACCGCGGCGGCTACCTAGGCATCTTCTTTATGGCCTTTACACTAGGTTTGGTTTCTTTCTCTTGTACCGGCCCTATCATCGGAAGCTTACTCGTAGAGGCAGCAACTTCAGGCTCTTACCTCACCCCTGCAGTGGGCATGACCGGCTTCTCTTTGGCGCTTGCCATTCCGTTTACACTTTTTGCGATTTTCCCAGGATGGCTCAATAGCTTGCCGCAATCTGGTGGCTGGCTCAATTCAGTAAAAGTTGTTTTGGGGCTTACCGAACTCGCACTTGCGCTCAAATTCTTGTCGTCCGTTGACCTCGCTTACCACTGGGACCTCCTCACCCGCGAGTGGTTTGTCGGTATTTGGTTTGTCTTGTTCTTTATCATGGGTATTTACCTTTTGGGCAAGTTGCAGTTTTCTCACGACTCACCTGTTCAGAAACTGAGCGTCACGCGCTTTATGTTTGCTTTAATTGCTTTGGTATTCTCTGTATACCTCTTTACAGGAATGTTTGGCGCACCACTCACACTCATTGACGGCATTGCACCACCGCGCACGCACTCCGAAGACAACTTCCGTTGGGTCAATGGAGGGCAAGAAACCGGTTTGGTTGAAGACTCCGTATCTGCAGCATTTGCAGCCGATATGCACCCAGTTGGCGACGGCTCTATTCTCGTATTCCACGACCTCGAAAAAGGCCGCGCTTACGCCAAAAAACGCAACTTGCCTATCTTGCTCGATTTCACAGGCCACGCTTGCCAAAACTGTCGCAAAACGGAGAGCACGGTTTGGACCAACGACGAAATCCGTCCAATGCTCCAAAAGAAATTTGTGATCATTTCGTTGTACGTAGACGACCGCGAGCTTCTGCCAGTAAACGAACAACGCGTTTCTAAACTCAGTGGCCCGATCCGCACAGTAGGCAACAAATGGGCCGACTACCAAATGACGCGCTACAAAAGCTTCCAACAACCTTTGTATGTCGTCACCGACCACGAAGGCAATGACCTCACTCAAGCCATTGGCTACACCCCAGACATCGACTCTTATAAAAAGTTCTTAGAAGGCGGTATCAAGCGATTTAAGTAAAATTGCTTGTGTGTGTTATTCGGTGCTTTTTAGCGCTTGAAATATTTGAAATGCTTGTGGTAGCCGCTGTAAAATTCTTCGCAGTAGCTCAGTAACTCTTCTCCGTATTCCGGATACTTTTGGCGCAAGACTTTCCTGTATTTGGGATTGCATTTGGCTGCCATGCGCAATAAAAACGCCTTCATTTGCTTGTTTTTGGCTGCCTTGCTGCCTGCCAAATAATAATCCTCCGCTAAGAAACAGTCATTGTATTCGCGCTCGTCTGGGTGCGCTGTTGATCTTTGATCTCTCGACCATGAATAGCGCCTGAGCATCCAGGCATTTCCTCTGTACGTTGTATTGAAGTAAAAATTACCCAACAAGAAAGCATAGCGCGCTTTGTTATCTCCGCTGGCTGTTTGATACGCTTGTTGAAGACGCAGCGCCTTTCTGAGCATTTGCGGCTTGGTAAGCCACGCGCTATCTGCTCTATTTTGCTGGTGTTCTTGGTAAAAAGTCGTGTAAAAGGGATTGACGCGCAAATAGCGATCAAAAGGTGCTCCTCTCCAGTACTTTTCGGGAGCTTTCTCAAAAGTTTGGAGTGCGGCTTTTAAATCGTTTGTTCTGAAATAATGCGTACCCACTAAATTATACACTTCATTTATTTTGACACGCGCTTCTTTTTTGAGCCAAAGTTCAAAGTCGTTCTCACCTTGGGGCTGCTCCATATCGCTGAGTAAAGTGGCAAGTTGCGATGTCTTATACGCGTCGTCGAGGTAGTAAATCCAGTAGGCATAGTAACCCCAGGTAGAAATAGGCTTACCCAGTGGAGCGCCCCAATTGCGCCAAATACTTTGACCATTTGGATGTGATTCCCAAGCCATCCAGGGATTTTGACGGTGAATTTTAGCAAAAAAATAGGCTGCACTGGTACTTTCTTTGGCAAATTCTAATTCGCGGCCAAATGCAAACAAAAACCTTAAATTTTCTTCATTTGCTTTGATAATGCCCTGAACCGTGGAGTTCGTCAAGACAACATGCGCCTGATTTCTGGCCATCTGCAAGGCATAAATGCGTTCTATAAGCGCTTTCTCGTTTGCGCTGTTAAATTGTGTTGGGAGTTGCAGCTGTGTGTGCGCTCCACCTATCCAGGCAGCATATGATTGCAGTGCCGACCAAAGTTGAGGATATGCTTTGAGTTGAACCGTTTGCATCCAGGCGGCAAGTTGCCCCGCATATGCACGGTCCGATGCTTGGCGTTGCAGTTGCAATTTTTGGGCGAAGTTTTCGTCGAATTGCCAGTATTCATGCGTTTCGATAGCTGGGGCCAAGTGTGTATAATACGGGGTGAGCACCCAATCTTCTACTTTGGCGATTTCTCGTTGTACCACAAACAAAAGTTGGTCTTCATTGATCTGTTGACGCGATATTTGTTTGAGTGTTGGCAAACAACGGTCAAGGCGCTCGACCAAACGCATGGCTACAGCACCCGGATATGCTGCCAATTGCTCGTTTGTATATCCTTGTTTTTTATAAAGCTCATATGCAGCATTCGACTTTTCACTTTTACTCCAATAAATGCGCGCTAAATCAGCAATATTGGGCTTTGGAGCCGCTAAATTCTCAAAATACAGCGCCCAAAGCGCAATCTCGCTTTGGTTTTGTATTCCAAAAAACTGCTTGTTGATTTTTTGGATCCAGCGGTAACGATTGTTCTTTGAGGAATAATAGACACTGCGGATGGCCAAGTAGGCATATCGCTCGCGCAAAAATGGTACTTTAGAGTGCTTGGCGCGCTCAAGGGCGGCATAAATGAGTTTGTGATTTGGTCTTTTGGATGTTTGCTTGGTATAGAGATGCCATGGATCATCGTAGGCAGCAGCGGACAGCGTGGCGGTTTTTTTGGCAAAAATCAAATAGCTCAAAATTGCTTTGACCTCCGCGTCTTTTGGAGCCCTGTAGCGTAAATAGCGCAGCGCTTGGTTTTGCGGCGCAGCGTATAAAATGGCTTCTAGATCTAGTTCATATATGAGCTCATTGAGAACAGAATCCGAAAACGATTTCTTGAAGTAGCCTTTCCACAACTGGAGATTTTGGTCGTCGGCTGGGCCCAACATGAGATTCCATCTGGCCGAAGCATCGTACTGAAAGCGCTGCATAGCGCCCTTTCCGTAGTTTTGCGCCTCAAAAAAAAGCGTATGCCTGATGTATTCACCGTAGGCGAAGTACTCGGCACAAGCCCGTAAAGTTGGCGCATTAAGGACGAGTGCGGTAAAGGCGATCAAGGCCTTTGAGCGTAGCAGCATTTGCATTGGATAAATTTTCGATACTAAAAAAACTAAGTGTTGGTCGGCCGCGGAAAACGACATTTTGATCAATGAGGCGCAGGGCTTGTTTGAGTTCAGGCAGGGGCACCTCCTCTATTTTGACGCGCTGTCCTTTTCGGAGATAAAAATCGTCATTCCAAGTACCGATGAGGCTGTCTTTTTGAACGGTGTACCACAGGCCCTTGTCATGGTGCAGCAAGCCTCTGAATTCAGTACCTACATTTCGAAACAAGCGCTGAAATTGACCATTTTCATAGACAAAGGCCAAAGAAAAATGAGGCAGTGCTATATCTATCGGTAGCGGATAAGCAGAAGCACCTTTTAAATAAGCGCGGAGTACTTTCAAGGAAAAGATGGAACGCTCTTGCCCGCGGGGATCTGGCGGCTGCAGATTGTAGCACATGAGCATGGCGCGGTCTACGGGCAAGTAACCCATTTTATCAGGGAATTTATAGGGATACAAGCGCAAGGTAGCCGACAACATAAAATGTGCATATTTACGACGTGCGCGCAGCTCTTTTTTGAAGGACCGGAGAAAATCAAAATAAGCATTTTGCCCACTAGCAGGCCAGTCGCAATCTATCTGAAATTCGTTGACGCGCGCTGCATATTCACTGTCGTAGTCAGAAAGCTTGTAATCCAGCAAATACATGATTTTCTTGGCTAAATCAGCAGCATTAAGGTTCTTTTGTAAAAATACAGCCTGGTGTATATACACACATGGTACCAGATAATGTGGCGTTTTGACAATCGTATCTCTGTAATATTCGGTGTAGTCTACAGTTCTTCTGCGATCGGCAATGATGTAGTCGCCTAATTCATCGACAGGAACAGGTTGTAAAAGGTTATCCAAACCCACCTCAAAAAACTTTTGGTAATACTTTTGAATTTGGAGCGTATCGGCGTACTCTAGCTGATACCATCCAGACCAATCGTAAATACCACGTGTGTAAGTAAATTGCCGCTTCGGTTTATAAAAAAAGTGCAGCCCTAAATAGATGGCTAGAAAAACAAGTAAGCCACTGAGAACGAAGCTTCTTGCCGAGCGGAAATTCATCATGAAAACAGGAGATTTAATGTAAAATAACAGCAATTCAAAATAACAAACAAGAGTTGCCCGAAGATTTATTAAATTTAGTCCCCCGATGATAGTCTGCATTGCCGAAAAGCCAAGTGTTGCCCGCGATTTAGCGGAGATTTTAGGAGCCAAAAATCGCAAAGATGGTTACTTAGAAGGTAACGGCTATGCTGTCACTTGGGTATACGGGCACCTGTGTTCACTCAAAGACCCCGAAGACTACAACCCCAACTGGAAATACTGGAAACTAGAAGATTTACCTATCATACCGGCCCAATTTGGCATCAAGCTGCGCGGTGACGACGGCGCTAAAAAGCAATTTCACGTCATTGAACGGCTCGTGAGCCAAGCCACGGAGGTCATCAACTGCGGCGATGCCGGGCAAGAAGGAGAACTCATTCAGCGTTGGGTCTTGCTCAAGGCCAAATGCAAAGTACCGGTCAAGCGGCTCTGGATTTCTTCGCTCACCGAAGAAGCTATTAAAGATGGTTTCAAGAAACTGAGGCCGGGGTCAGATTTTGACCGCCTCTTTGCCGCAGGCACCGCTCGGGCGGTCGGTGATTGGGTCTTGGGGATCAACGGAACCCGACTTTTTACC
>CANHBA010000108.1 GCA_947458985.1 Flavobacteriales bacterium | reverse complement strand
GCAAGGCTTTTAAAAATTTACACGTATACCAACTCAATGCCGACGGTATCAAAGATTATACTTTTGACCTAGAAGGCAAGCGTATCTCGAATTTCATCATGAATGCGCAGCATCCGGAGCGCCTTACCCTATTTGGCATTTACAGCAACAGCGAATGGAACGGCATGCAAGATGGATTTTTCAGTGTGCAGCTCAATTTACAAACCGACACCGCCATGGCAGTTGGTTTTTTACCATTTAGCAACGAACTAGTGCTCAGTGAGCAGCGCGCAGCTGAACAAATTCGCATGCAACGCAGAATGGACCGACGCAGCGAAGACCCACAACTTTCTCGCTATGAAGTCCGCGATATCTTCACCCTTCCTGACGGCAGTTATGTGGGCTCCATCGAAAAATATGACGTCTATACGAGCACCAATTACAACAACCAAACGGGGCAACGCCTGACCACCAACTACTACTATTACAACGATATTGTCGCTTTTTGCATCGACACCAACGGCCAACTCCGCTGGGAACACCGCATCCCAAAAATACAAGTCAGCATCAACGATTACGGCCCCTACAGTTCTTATGCAAGCTTTACCGATGGCCGCAGCCTCAATTTCATTTTCAACGATTCCAGATCCAACTACGACCCAGCAGGCGTATTCAATAGCGTCAAACAAGATGTAGCCCAATTTAGTTTATCCAAACAACGCAACGTTGGGGCTTGGGTTCAGATCGACCTCCAAACGGGCAACCTGACACGTCAAATTGGACATGAACGCAGTACGGAAAATATCTTATTAGTTCCGAAAGCTTTTGCGTTTGATTACAATAATCAAGGCATCTTCACCTTCGGAATACTTGGCCCGCAAGAAAAATTTGGTTACATTCACCTCCAAACAACTCCTTAATGCGCTGGCTTTTATTTTTACTTCCGTTATTGATTTGGTCGTGCAACAACGCTCCAAGTAAAAAACCCAGCGCTACCGAACAGCTTGGGCAGCGCACCCACGATGACCACAGTTATGCCAACTTAACGCAAATCAACACCAAGCACCTGCACCTTGACCTCGAAGTAGATTTCAACGCACAAACCATCTATGGTGTAGCCAGACATCAAATGGAAAACCGCGGCGCAGATACCGCTATTTTTGACATCAAAGGCCTACTGATCCAAAAAGTAACTCTTGGCAACAAAGGCGCAGAAAAAGAAACCGATTTTACCATAGGTCCAATGGACAAAGACAGCATCTTTGGACAGGCCTTACTCGTCAATGTGGATAACAAAACAACAGCCGTTAATATTTATTACCAAACAACCGAGCAATCGGCAGCGCTCGACTGGCTAGACACCACCCTCACGAGTTCCAAAACCAAACCTTTCTTATACACCCAAGGGCAGGCCATCCTGACCCGAACCTGGATCCCAATCCAAGACTCCCCGTCCAACCGCCTTACCTACAGCGCCGACCTCAAAGTCCCTCAAGACTTACTTGCCCTCATGAGTGCAAAAAATCCAACTGCATTGCACAAGAATGGACAATATCATTTTGAAATGACCAAACCCATCCCGAGCTACCTGATTGCGCTGGCAGTTGGAGACATCGGATTCAAAGACCTCGGTCACAATTGTGGTGTATACGCCGAAAAAGAACTCCTCGCCGACTGCTCCAACGAATTTGAAGACCTCCCACAAATGATGCGCGTTGCCGAACAACTTTATGGTGCTTATCAATGGGGGCGCTACGATGTTTTGGTGCTGCCCTACTCTTTCCCTTTTGGCGGCATGGAAAACCCAATGCTGACCTTTGCCAACCCAACACTCATTACCGGCGACAAAAGCTTGGTTTCCGTATTGGCACATGAACTCGCGCATTCTTGGTCGGGTAATTTGGTCACCAACAACTCTTGGTCCGACCTCTGGTTAAACGAAGGTACTACCGTCTATTTTGAACAGCGCATCATGGAGGCGCTCAGAGGCAAAGAAATTGCCGATGTATTGGCGCAGGTTGAATTTGGCGAACTCGAACAAACCCTTGCCGAAATGCGCGCCGACAGCACGCTCCAAGACAGCAAACTCCACCTCGACCTCATCGACCGCGACCCCGACATCGCGATGTCCGATATCGCGTATGTCAAAGGTGCGTTTTTCTTCAGATCCTTGGAAGCCGAAGTGGGCCGAAACAAACTAGATGCGTTTTTAAATAGTTACTTTCAACGTTTTGCATTTCGCACCATTTCTGCAAAGCAGTTCATCGACTACCTAAATACGCAACTTTTAAAACCGTCAGGGTCTAAGTTCAATTACCGCGACTGGATTTACAAACCAGGTTTACCGAGCAATTGCGTCAAGATCTCTGCGCCCCGTTTGGCAAAAATTTCTACCTACGCAATGGAGTTCAACACAGGTAAAAATCCTTTTGGGCCAAAAGTCAAGTACAAATGGATCCGCAAAAACGGAAAGCGCAAAAAGGTGAAGCAAACGCTGCAAATTGAGTATAAAGACCAACTCATTCAGGAATGGCAACTTTTGATCAGAGCGCTTTCTGTGCAAACAAAACCTACTCGCCTGAGGCTCCTCGACCGCCAATTGCATTTTAGCCAAAGCAACAACAGCGAAATTTTGTGCGATTGGTTTGTATTGGCTGCCAAAACCAACTATGCTTTTCAAATTGAAAAAGATATCCAACGCTTTTTAATGAAGATTGGTCGCAGAAAATACGTCCTTCCAATTTACGAAGCGCTCGCAAGTACGCCAAATGGCCTCAAATTAGCGCGCCGCATTTTTCATGAAGCGAAAAACAATTACCATAGTGTCACCAGAACGTCTGTTTGGCGGGTACTCCAAGAAAGGTAGCTTTTAAAAGATCAATTGCCGTATTCAGACAAAAACTTGATCCGGACCAACCTGATTTCTTCCTCGCTGTAAAGACCATCAAACTCATGATAAGCCGTAATGAGGTCATCGGAGTCGGCCTCCATAAAATAAGCAATGAGCTCTTCTTGGTTGTCGGTGTCGAGTACCTCTGCTAAGTAATAATCAATGTTGAGTTTGGTTCCGGAATTGACGACTGTTTCGAGTTCTTCTAAAAGTGACTCAAAAGACTTGCCCTGTGATTTAGCGATGTCTTCTAGTGGTAGTTTTCTGTCGATATTTTGAATGAGTTGCACTTTGGCCCCTGATTTATTGATCAAGGATTTCACGACGAAGTCTTGGAGGCGTTCTATTTCATGGGCAGCTACATGCGCCGCGATGTGCTCGATGAATGCTGCTCCGTAGCGCTGTGCTTTGCCAATGCCTACACCTTGAATGGACGTTAGCTCGTTGATGTCTATCGGGTACTGCAAGCACATATCGCGCAGCGATGGCTCTTGAAAAACAACGAATGGTGGCACACCCGCTTGTTTGGCTACTTTTCTGCGCAGCTCGAGTAATTGGGTGTAAAGGATTTCGTCAAAAGCCGCACCTTTCTGGTTCAAGACGATGTCGTCGTCGTCGGTATTGGAGAAATCGTGTTGTTTGTAAAGTAGGAAGGATCCGGGTTTGGCTAAAAAGTCAGTGCCTTTGGAGGTCAGTTTGAGCGTGCCGAAAGTTTCGACATCTTTATAGAGATAACCCGCAACTACTGCCTGACGCGTAACGGCGTTCCAGAAGTGTTCGTCGTGGTCTTTGCCAATGGCAAACAACGGAAGTTGATCGTGTTTGTACGCTTTGATATCGGCATTGACGTGCCCGGATAAAAAGGCACAGTAGTGCTTTGATTTTTGCGTTTGATCGAGCTCAACTACCGCTTGGAGGAGGTAATTGAGGTATTCGCCGCCTTCCATGCGCTCTTGCGGGTGCTTGCAGTTATCGCATTTTTCATGACAGTTTTCTTCGCTGAATTCTTCGCCAAAATAATGCAAGATAAACTTGCGGCGACACACCGAAGTTTCTGAATAGGAAACAATTTCATGCAAAAGCTGACGTCCGATTTCTTGTTCGGTGACAGCTTTGCCTTGCAAGAATTTTTCGAGTTTCTCGATGTCTTTGTAGCTGTAAAAGGCAATGCATTCGCCAATGCCGCCGTCTCGACCTGCCCTACCTGTTTCTTGGTAGTAACTTTCAATGGACTTAGGGATGTCGTGGTGGATGACATAGCGCACATCTGGTTTGTCGATGCCCATTCCAAATGCGATCGTAGCGACAATGACCTCGACTTCTTCCATGAGAAAGGCGTCTTGGTGTCGGGCGCGTGAAGTAGCGTCCAAGCCTGCGTGATAAGGCAGGGCATTGACGCCATTGACTTGTAAAAGCTCGGCGATTTCTTCAACTTTTTTGCGGCTCAGGCAATAAATGATGCCGCTTTGGCCTTCGTGTTGTTTGATGTAGCGAATGATTTGCTTCTCTACTTCGCGCTTCGGTCGGATCTCGTAATAAAGGTTGTCGCGATTGAAGGACGACTTGAAGACATCGGCATCCAGCATATTGAGGTTTTTCTGGATGTCGTGCTGCACTTTTGGTGTGGCGGTAGCGGTTAATGCGATGATCGGAACCGACGATATTTTTTCGAAGATTTCGCGCAAGCGGCGGTATTCCGGACGGAAGTCGTGGCCCCATTCTGAAATACAGTGTGCTTCATCAATGGCAAAAAAGGAAATGGGCACCGCAGCCAAAAAATCGATGTTTTCTTGCTTGGTGAGTGACTCTGGTGCTACATAAAGCATTTTGGTTTGCCCACTTAATACATCTGACTTCACTTGGGCGATTTCAGCCTTAGTTAAGGATGAATTCAGGAAGTGTGCGACCTGACCTGTTTGCGAAAAACCTCTGACGGCATCGACTTGGTTTTTCATGAGTGCAATGAGTGGCGACACAATAATAGAAGTGCCTGGAAGGATCAGTGAAGGCAATTGGTAGCAAAGCGACTTGCCCCCGCCGGTTGGCATCAGGACAAATGTATTTTTACCAGACAAGACGTTTTCAATGATTTCTTTTTGGGCGCCTTTGAAATGATCGTAACCAAAATAGGTTTTGAGGGCGTCTTGGAGTTGATATGTAGGTGTAATGAGCGACATAGGTCTTGTTGAGAAACAACAAGTTTAAAAAGTTGTTCATCTAAAAATAACGTAAAATTCGCACATAGCACCTATGTGTAGGGAAATTACCCGTTAAATGCCACTACTTCTTTTACTTCTGGCATATGTTGCTTGAGTAAATTCTCGATTCCACCCTTAAGCGTTGCAGTTGAAGACGGGCAACCTGAACATGATCCTTTCAATAAAACGGTTACTTTGCCGTCCTCAAAACCGAGAAAATCGATTGCACCGCCGTCGTTGGCCACTGCTGGGCGCACGTATTGATCGAGTAGATCGATGATGGCGTCGTCTAGAGGAGAAGGCGCAAAGGAAACGGGTTTAGCTGTTTGTTGAGGCGCACTAGGGTCTGAAGAATGATCTTGTTCTTCTAGATGAATTTGGCTCGGCATAGCGATGAGGACTTCTTTTTCAAAGGCGATCCATTCGCGGATGAATTCGCGGAGCTCCATAGTGATGAAATCCCAGGGAACGTTATCGGTTTTGGCAACGGTAATGAAGTTGACTGCGATAAAAACCTTTGATACAAAAGGGAAGTCGAACAAGGCCTCGGCTAATGGAGAATAACCTTTGGCTGCTGCTTTGTTTTCAAATTCAACGGAAGCGCCAGTTGGTAAAAGATATTTGTTGGCCACAAACTTCATGGTAGAAGGATTGGGCGTCATTTCGCTGTAAACAGTTACGGGTATCATGCTTTTTGATTTGGGTTACAAAAGTAACCAATTCTAAGCGCCTTTGTTTGCTTGATGCGCGAAATCTAATAAATCAAGTACAGTTTTTACCGGCGAAAACGCTGCAGAAGGCACCTCCACAAATAAGGTGTTCCAATGCGCCATCGCGCCATTCCAAAGACCTGGCTGCTCTATAAAACGAACCGCTTTCCCACGCTGATTCTTGTCGACAACAAAATAGCTAGATGGATCTGTAAACTGCTCAAGTGCTTGTGGTTTATTTTGGAGGTCGCAAGGACTCAGAACCATAAGTACAGGATTGAAATAAGCACTTTGCAGCAAAAGCTGACTGGCACTGGGGTGATTGGTCAGCTGTGCTTTTTCGACGATTTGCTTGCTCAGCACACCATTGATCTCGACATAAAATGGTCCGCCACCTGGTTGGCCATTGTTGCGTACCATTCCGCAAACCCGTAGAGGCCTATTGAGCAAGTCTTTCCATTCTTTTGTAGTAAGAGAGATGAGTGATTCTTGCGCAAACATACCCATGCGTGCATTCCAATTCAACAAACCTTCGCGGTCTTCGTGCTTGAGAAAGCCGCGTAAAGCATTTCTAACATCTATTTGTAAACCAAGTAAAAACTGCCAGTTTTCAATACTCAACTGTCTCTGAGAAAAATGCTGAACGTTGTCGATGTTTTTGACGAGTAAGTATTGGGCATTCAGGGCTTCCAAATTTTGCAAAAGCGTACCGTGGCCTGCTGGTCTGCGCAGCGGTTGTCCGTTGGTATCGTTTACTATTTGATGTTGGTCATCAAATACATAAGCATCTGTAGCTTTATCTTGACTAGAAAAAGTGACTTCGTAAGTCATTGAAGTAAGCGCGCTTAAAGTATTCACGTCTGTTAAAAAAGCCGACTTGAATTCTTCTTGAATCGTAAAATGATAGGCAATTGGCCCTTTTGTCAAAGCTTGATTTTGAGACAAATGTTCTTGAAAAGCATTCAATACAACTGGCTCATGGATATGAAATGGAATGCGTGCTTTTGGCTGACTCGCATAACTTAACCCAGTAGGATAAAGTAAGAATTGAATGAGTTCAGCAAGGGTAAGTGTGCCTGCGTGATACGCATTCTGAATAGCGGTGGGCAGCTTTCTAAATAGCGCAAATTCCGGCAAACGACTGTAAAACCTCTCGGCTTGTTCGGCGACTTCCAAGCCAGACTGCGTTAAAAATTCTTCCAGAAAAGCAAACATTCTGGAACCAGAGCCGGATGCAGGAATGAAAAACTGAATGGCTTCATCGAAAGAAGCAGCCACATTGCGCAGGCGTTCCTGTTCTTCAGTCGTAAAAGTTAAGATACCATCACCTAGCCTACAAGGCCTAACAACCTGAAGTACAGGAGGCCCTGCTTGCAAAGCTGCTTTCTGAGCTTGGATATACGCTTCTTCGGTAGGCTCCATTTACTTTCTTTTTTGTTATTTTGCGTTATGTTTCG
>CANHBA010000107.1 GCA_947458985.1 Flavobacteriales bacterium | reverse complement strand
TTAGCCAGTCGAGCGGTTTCGCTTTCAACGCCGCCACCTCGGCTTGCAGCCTCGCCACGGCTTCGGCTTGCTTCACCGCCTGACAAAACGCCTTCAGCGGTGCGCTGGCTCCTTTTTTCTTGTCAAGTGTAAAATACTGATAAGGGGGCTCATTAATGAGGCCTTCCAACTCGGAAACTGGCACCCTGAAAAAATTACTGAGTTCAAATGCGGTGCGGATGGCAATAAAACTGTTTTGCTTGATAGGACCAAAAGAGCCGTTGTACATTATCTTCTTTTTTAAACTAATTATTGGGAAGCGAACGCAGTGAGCTGAACAATAATGAGCAAACTACGTGCACTTCAGAATGGATTGCAGGAACACAACCGCAAAGACAAAGTGTCCTCATAATGTTTACTGCAACGGCTCTGGTTTGATCCTAAAAAGGCGGCGACGCATCGTCTGTAGCTTGGAGCTCATCGAGGCGTTGAGATGAGAAATTAAATTGATGTTCGGGGTCGTGGTAGGGTATATAGCCCGATAAAGTGGCATTGCGTTTGAAAAAAACCGATCCCATGCTCCCGGTTCTGTTTTTGGCCATAATGAGTTCTACCAAACCTTGCGTTGAATTGCCGTATTCGTCTTGCATGAAGCCGTAGTACTCTGGCCTGTATATGAACAGCACTTTATCTGCATCTTGCTCAATGGCACCAGATTCTCGGAGGTCAGACATAAAAGGTTTGCGGTCGCCACCTCTTGTTTCAAGTGACCGACTCAATTGGCTACTGGCCACAATACAAATTTGAAGGTCTTTTGCTAAGTTCTTGAGCTCCCTAGTTATAAAAGCAAGCTCTTTGTCGCGGTTCTGGCGTGTTTTGCGCTCCGATAAAAGCTGGAGGTAGTCAATTAGGACAACTTTGACCTGATCTGCTTCTACATGCTGTTTGCACAAAGCCTTGAATTCTTCAATGGATGAATGCGCCGTCTCGTTGAGTAGAATTTGGTGTGAGCTCAGCTGCAACGCATCTTGGCTTAATTTGGAACGCTGTTGGGCACTTAATTGACCATAAATAATTTGATTGACAGAAAGCTCAGAAACAGCAGACATAAAGCGCTGGGTCAGGTGAAATTGGGATAAATCGTAAGAGAAGAATAATACGGGTGTGGACTGAGAGAGTGCCAGTGCTAGCTGTACTAATAATTGGGTTTTCCCCATGCCCGGACGCCCACCAACTACCACGAACTCCCCGCAACCTAAGCCTCCAAATTTATCGTCAAACCCCGGCAAGCCCGTTTTCAATGAATGGACTTGCTCCATGGAATTGTTCATTTGATCTAGTTGAGCAGTAACTAAAGAAAATAAAGGTGTTGTGGATGTGTTGAATTCGTTAGTGTAGTCAGGTTTATTCATGTTTATGGAACTTCAAAGTTGGATTGCGGTTGCATAACGTTGAAATTGTGTTTGGTTACACCAATTTGAAAAAAAAATAAAAACAAAAATATCAGTCTTTTTTAACCATATCTGCCACAATTATAATAGCTACGCCTAGGCCAATAGCCGCACCATATAGCGTAGCACTCCCACCCCATATTAGTCCGATTAAATAACCAATTAGGGGCAGAATTACAAAAGCTAACAAGAGGCCTGGCGCCTCAATTGAACGCACAATGATCTTATTGACAATGGCTATCCCAAGTCCTATGAAAAACCCTTTGAATGCGCCAACTAATACCGATCCATTACTCGAACCAACAAACGCACCATACAGAATACTTAAGCCCCAAAGAACAAGAGCGAATGTATACATATTATCTATCAGCTTATCTTTTCTTTTTTGATCCATTGTTTCTAATTGGTTTGATACGCAAACTATAAAAATAATTGAAAATAATTTGTAACCAAAAAGACTTTTATCCATTACCGAGGACCCAACAAACAACTTCTCTCCTATGTCAGTACTAACACAAAACTCCATTTTAGATCACATCCGCCGCATTAGTCAAGCTGCCAAAGACCAGCCCATCTCGTCAGAAACGCTAGAATCTTTAGAGTCCGAAACAAACTTTGTTGCGCAGTATTTATCTTCAACCCCAGAAGAAGCGTTCTTGTTTTCTGTTGTGTTATCCCTGTATTTCAATGGCAGAGAAGTTGAATTCAACGACTTATGTCGCTTCTTTGATACCAATTCGTTTGAAATTTTACCTCATCTACCACTGCTAGATGGTTTTGTGCAGAATGGCCTACTCATTCGAAAAGGGCCGGGCAAAAGAATGTCCGATATTCCTTTTTTTAAAAGCTATGCGGTTGCTGCAGAAGTTTGCGATGCCATTGTCAAAAACAAGCCCTGCCCCATTCTAAAAAAAACATATCAAGGCACGCTGATAGATGCACTTGAAATGATGTACGACAAAATTGTTTGTTGCCTAGACGACGAAATTGGCGTTGAGGACCTCTACAACGAGCTCGACGAACTTGCCAAAGCACAGAAAAAATTCAAGTTTTTCAAGACCATCAAAGCGCTTGCTTTATCCGATATCGATTTTGCCGTTTTGGTCTATGTGAGTTGGCTAACCATCATTGGCAGTAAGCGCGTCGATGCAGACCGCGTGCTCAAAACACTTATCAGACGCAATGCAGAGCGCGCCAAATACTTGCAAGAGATCTATTATCAGCAAAATCCGCTCATCAAAAATGGCCTGATCGAAACAAAAGAGGCCCGCTTTTTCAATGATGTAGATTTCTTAATCTCAGACAAGACAAAAACAATTTTAGAAGACGACGGTATCAAGATGCCAAACAAAAACTCTAAACGCACCGATGTCCTTCTTCCAGAAAAAATTGCTGAAAAAGTACTCTTCTATAACGACCATGAGCTAGCACAAATAGAACAATTGCGGGCTGCACTTGAGCACAATACCTACACTGATATCGCCGAACGGCTCAAAAGCAAACACCTTGGCACCGGCATGACCATCTTACTTTTTGGTGAGCCTGGCACCGGGAAAACCGAATTGGTTTTGCAGCTTGCGCGCCAAACTGGTCGTCAAATCATCAAAATTGACATCTCCAAAACCAAATCAATGTGGTTTGGTGAAAGTGAAAAGTTGGTCAAAAAGATTTTTGACGACTACAAAACTTATGCGCTTACTCAGGAAAAAACACCCATTTTATTCTTTAATGAAGCCGATGCTGTGCTCTCCAAAAGAACCACAGACGGCCAAGGCAATACCTCCAACACCGAAAACGCCATTCAAAATCTCCTCCTCGATGAATTCGAGAATTTCGATGGCATCTTAATCGCCACCACCAACCTTACTAAAAACCTCGACCCCGCCTACGATCGTCGTTTTCTCTTCAAAATTAAAATTGCGGCACCAGACCAACGCCAACGTCAAACCATTTGGCAAAGCAAGCTCACCTTTCTGACCGAAGCTCAAAGTGCTAGCCTTGCGGCTCACACACTCACTGGTGGTCAAATTGACAACATTGCTCGCAAATGCGAAATCAACCAAATACTTGTTGGCACCTACCCCACGCTTATTGAAATTGAAAAGTACTGCGAAGAAGAACGCAGCATGGCAGCTAAAACAGCAAAAACAATTGGTTTTGGGAGAGGGGCTGCAGAGATTTGAGCAACCGAATGTAACCAATTTTAAAAATGAGCTTCTTGTCTAAAACGAGACATGAAACAGCGATACCTTGATTTTTTACTGAACCCTCAAATCAAGCAAGATGAAACTACGCTGTCTCTCCATTTCTTTTCTGTTTTTAACTTTTGTTTTTGCGCAAAAAACACCTTTACCTAATCAAAAAACGGCTATCCTTATTGTTGGCAATGATGCCCAAAGCCACGCGGTAGGGCATCTCAATTCCTTAGCGACCATATTCCAGAAAAACGGCATTTTTGTTTACAAATTCTACTATCCCAATGCGCGTTGGAGCGATATCCGAGCAAAGGCCAATACTTGTTCGTTTTTCATTTACACTGGCCATGGCTTTGGCAATGGCGGTCTAGATGGTGAATTTGGAGGACTGTATGTCAATGATTTTGTGATGGCCCAAGATATCGTAGACGGCATCGATTTTCAATACAAACCATTGATCATTTACCTCAACGCTTGTGGGTCGCACGGCACCTCAGAAGACGACCCCGATGACATCGGTATTGTAGAAGCCTCCAAACGCGTTAGCGACACCGCTCTGCCCTTTTTCATGGTTGGCGCCGGAGGTTATTTTGCAACAAGCGGCATGATTACCGGTTTTCTAGAAGACTTCTTGAAAGGCACAAGCTTAAGCGCCTGTTTTAAAAATTATGCTGACCCCTGGGAAGACATCTTTAAATACAAAGCCATCGCTTCCAAAAATGCACTCAACTTGAACTACATCGGGATTGCAGGTAATATAGACAGTGAAAATCCAAAGGCAAGGCGCTATGGTACTGCTTTTGTTGGGCCGCTGACCTACACCCTTCAATCCATCAATCAAACTGGTAAATAAGATGAAAATATACAGCCTCTTCTTCTCTCTTGTGTCCTCGTTCGTTTTCTTTGCTGAACAAACAAAGACTCAGATCAGCACTACGCAAAAAACGGCAGTACTCGTCGTGGGTTATGATGCACCCTGTCGCTCCAAATATAGAATGGAATCCATTGCCATCACTTTAAAAGAGAAAGGCATAGCAGTTTATAAATATTGCTACCCTCATGCCAATTGGAATAACATCAAGGCAAAAGCTAAAACATGTTCTTTCTTCATCTATACCGGACATGGTTATGGAAACGGCGGATTAGCTGGAGGGTTTGGCGGTTTGTGCATCAATGAAAATGTAAGTGCTCAAGAAATTGTAGATGGCCTCAAATTTCAGTACAAACCACTTGTGATTTATCTAAACGCCTGCGGATCAGCGGGTAGTTCTGCCGGCGACCCAGATGATATCGGCCTTCAGGAGGCCACCAAACGTGTATGCGATACATCCTTGCCTTTTTTTATAGCCGGAGCCGGCGCTTATTTCGCAACAAATATTCTCAATGATTCATTTCTAGATGATCTTCTAAAAGGCAAAACGATATCCAATTGCTTTAGAGTTTTTTCTGAACCACAATATGAAATTTATATAACTGAAACCATCACCTCTAAAAATGCGCTGAATTTAAAGACCATCGGTATTTCAGGTTACCAAGATCCAAGCAAACCAAAAGCACATTACTACCATACTGCTTTTGTTGGGCCAGAAAACTTCACAATTAAGTCTATTATACAAACAAGTAAATAAACCCATATGAAAACGCTCATCTACACATTTATCTTTCTTGGTTTTATTTACCAAAGCAAGGCACAATACTACGTTCGCACAAAGAAGAACATTGGGGTACTTGGCATGTACAACCTTCGTCCAACAGCAACGCAACAGGCTTTGACTTCCCCCACACCATTCTTCCAACTTGGTTTGTGTCGGCAATTTGGGAAATACGCAGTACCCGAAATGGGCATCACAATTGCTGCGCCACCTGCTCCCGGGCTGAACCCTACATTTGAAGGACTTTTCACCGGGCTTCAGCTCCGCAAAAACCTCATCAAACTCAATCAAAGAAAACATGGCGCCAAATGCAAAGCCGAGTTACTCGAATGCTTTCTAACACCCGAATACCGCTACAGCCTCAATAACATTCGCAACAGCAATCAGGGTCAATTTTCTGTTCGCTATGGCCTCGGTTTATATCATGTTGAAAGCGGAGGTTCCAAACGCGCCAAAGCATGGGTAACCAAAGTGGAAGCCTACCACCGCACTTACATAGGCGGTAGGCAAGACCTACCCCATGAATTTGGCATAGCGCTGCGCATTCAGCATTTTAAGACCTATGATTTTTTGAGGTAGACCTTGTTCAGTTGGGTCGAATGCCAAGTAACTTCCTATATTTGACGTTTCGCTAAATTCTATTTTTTATGGCTGTACAAGTCGATCCAGCGTCCATTCTCATTGAAGCATACCTTTCTTTAAAATGGAGCGTTCATATCAGAAAATCGTGAGCTGTTTGATAAAGTAGAGCAATTGTTGGTGCAAGCATTTCAACTACCGATATCAGACTACGTCGATGAACACAACAACACCTATTTTTCTTGTGCGAGTCATTTTCAAATGCTCTTAGCAACAAGACTAAACCTACACCAATTGAGCGCTCAAAGAGAAACCGTGATGGCTTCTTCTGGACATTTTCAGACGCCTGTTCGGATCATCGAAAAGTTGGAAGTAAAATTAACATTGGAGGTAGAAGTACTGCAACAAGCGCTTTGTATTTTACTCAATCCGCAAGGCAAACGCTTCACCATGGAAGAAATGACAACGCAATTCGGCTTTCCAACGGTAGATCTCGATGAAATCGACCTAGATTGGTATTGATGACGCTACCAATACTATTGAAATAGCTTACCTTGTGAAAAATCGCTTGGAACAATTCTAGCCGTATCATTCTCCACTATAACTTTGAGCTGCTTGACCACTTTAGTTTGCGCAATCTGACACGTATAGGTCAATGTGTAATTAGGGCCTTCATTGTTTGCTCCGCTTAGTTTCATATCATAACCAAAATCGAGTTTACTCAGTAATTGCAATACCTTTTCTTTTGACATGCTCTTTTTAGTTCTGCTATCGAGCAACGGATACATTTTAGTTTGCTGACCAGTGCGGTAATACGCATTAAACAAACGGCCAATATCAGAACCCCCTGCTGCTGAAAGCATGATTGGGTTGGCCATGCCTTTACTTGGTTCTATTTGGCATACAGCACCAGACGCTATGGTTGCTGGTTTCTTTTGAATAGATGGTTTTTGTTGCGTTTGGCAGGAAAGGAGGATAATTAACGCCATAAACACTTCTAAAAATTGAATTCTAATAACCATAATTTCAAATTTATTGTTTTAATGGAAAATTAATTCACCATCCAATAATGCGAGGTCGGTTAACAAAGCATTAAGGTATGCTCGAATAATTCCTTGAATTTACAAATTGAGAAAATAATTAATCTATTGATCTCGTTGCGTACTTTTTATGCTGTCGGTAATTACCCATCAGTTCGTAACATTGTGATATTCTCTCATATTGTTCCTTTATATTATTCAAATCGATGTCGTTTTGATTTTTTAAAACATGAATGGATTTGTGAAAATACTTAATCGCCTCTTTAAAATCATGTATTTCCATATTACAAACCGCGTAGTTATTGAAAGCTATTTTTAAAGAGATGTGGTTTTTAGGCAATAATAAGCGTAGAGTATTCAACGACTGGAAAAAATAAATTTTTGCATCAGTTGATTTCTTTTGACGTAGCAATATTTTAGCAAGGTTAGATTGCAT
>CANHBA010000106.1 GCA_947458985.1 Flavobacteriales bacterium | reverse complement strand
GTCAAGGCCTTTTTAAAGGCGGCAATAGGGAGTTGATGCTGGTCGCTGTCTTCGAAAATTGCTTTTTTCTGGGCGCCGGTAATCATGAGATACAAATTTTTTGTCCGACGCAAAACCGGACCATTGAAGGTAATGCGCAAGTTGGGTTCAGCAGGAGCATTTGTATTAGAAAGCAAGGTGCTTTGATTGATATTGGCATTTTGAGATGCAGCGTCATTTGGGAAAAGAGAAGCGGTGTGTCCGTCAGGGCCCATGCCAAGTAAGCAGACGTCTGGGTCCGTAAAAATACGGTAGGTCACCTCAATTTCTTTTAAATTTTGGACGTAATCGGAAGCATTCAAGACCATAGTGTGAATAGCTGCATTTCTGGCTGCATTTTGCCCAAGGGTTTCTTGTAACAATTTGAAGTTAGAAAACGGGCTATCTGCTGGCACAAAGCGCTCGTCTACGAGGCCTACATGTACTTTCGTCCAATCTAGGTTTTCAACAGACAACAAACGATAAACACCGCTTGGCGTTGAGCCACCTGAAAGCAATATTGTTGCCGACCCTTTGATGTCAATGGCTGTTCTTAAATCTTGAGCAATTTGTTGGCACAAAGCGATTTCTAGCTCGCTTTTAGAAGCAAATTCGATCATTCTCTCCAAGTTTTGGTGATCCAAGATTCGTTTTCGTCTAGGATGTCGTCTCCAGGGCCCCAAGTACCTGCTTCGTAGAGAACATTTGGCATTCCGGAGCTTTTCCAACTATTTGTTACGGATTCTATCCAGGTCCAGGCAGCTTGCAATTCGTCCTGACGCATGAAAAGTGTTTGGTTACCGCGAATGACATCTACAATAAGACGCTCGTAGGCTTCAGGAAAGCGTTCTTTAAAAGAATCGTTGTAGTCGAGCTTTAGTGCAATTGGCTTGTAGCGGTAGCCGCCCGGGCCAGGTATTTTAGTCATTTGGATCAGTTCGATGCGCTCTTCTGGTTGCAAGCGAATGATGAGTTTGTTGTTGTTGAGTTTTTCTTTCGAAGGAAAGATATTGTGCTTCACTTCTCTAAAGTTGATGACAATTTCGGAGTAGCGTTTGATCATGCGCTTTCCGGTGCGGAGCATAAACGGAACGCCTTTCCAGCGCCAGTTGTCTACATAGGTTTTGATCGCAACAAAAGTCTCGGTTTTGGACTCGTATTTTTCGATGTCCTCAAGGTAGCTATTGACCTGCACACCATTTGAAATCCCCCTTGTGTATTGGCCTTTAACGGTGTCGTGTTCAACGGTTTTTTTGTTGAGTGGGCGCAAGGCCTTAAGCACTTTTAGTTTTTCGTTGCGCACTTCATCGGCATCTAACGCAACTGGAGGCTCCATGGCTACTAAACACAAGAGTTGCAAAAGGTGGTTTTGAACCATGTCGAGTAGGGCGCCAGACTGATCATAATAAGAAGCGCGCTTTTCAACACCTAGGCTTTCAGCCACCGTAATTTGTACGCTTTCAATGTTTTCTGCATTCCAGGCGCGCTCAAAAAGGTTGTTGGCAAAGCGCAAGACCATCAAGTTTTGAACAGTTTCTTTGCCTAAGTAGTGGTCAATGCGGTAAATTTGGTGCTCTTCGAACGCTTGGGTGATTTCGGCATTAATGGCGTTCGAAGAAGTCAAGGAATGACCAAGTGGTTTTTCAAGTACCACTTTGCTGCTTTTGTTCACCAAACCACAAGTCTTGAGGGTTTGGGTAATAGGTCCAAAAGCAGAAGATGGTGTAGAGTAGTAGTAAATGTTTTGTCTTTCAGGATGTTGGTGTAGGTAGTGCTTCAATTCGGCATAAGCTTCAGGGCTTGCGTCTTCTACCTTGATCAAGACCAATTTATGCAGGAATTTCTCAATTTCTTCCTTGCTGTACTTATGGTGATCACTTCCTTCAAGAAATGGAATGAGACGGTCATGGAAGGCCTGTGTATCCGGTTCTTTTCTGGTAATAGCAATAACGTTGTAGGGAATATTGATTTGCCCGTCTAAATCACGATGGAACAATGCGGGTAGAATTTTGCGGATGGAGAGGTCTCCGTCGCCACCAAATACAACAATATTAAATGGCTGGAATCGTTCTTGGTGGGTGTTGTTTTTTGTTTGGGCTTTCATGCCAATTCAGTTTAGTATGTGTCAAATTTACACTAAGTGGAAATAAAAAGCAATTAAAATATTTAAATTTAGCAACCTATCTTTGTTTATAACGTTTTGATGCCGATGAGAGTTTATTTGTTTCCTATTTTTCTTGTTTTATCGTTCTTTCTGAATGTATTACATGCCCAAACATACGTTTTTGGACAACTATCAGGGTCACCTATAATGAATACGGCTGGCTGGAATCTCAATGGAAATGCCACAATTGGCGACACACCAGGTGATGGCGATAATTTTCCAAATGAACTGATACTCACCAACGCATTTAACACCCAATCCGGAGGGATTTTTTATAATACCCCGCTCAATTTAACGATTTGCCAAAAATGGACCGTTGAATTTGATTACCGCATTTGGGGTGGTAATGCCGCGGATGGTTTGGCATTTTGTTTTTTGAGTGTCCCACCATCTGGTTTTGTAAACGGTGGCGGTATCGGTATTCCAGGTACAGCAAACGGACTCAAGGTGGTTATTGATACCTACGACAATTGCGGCCAGGGAGGTACTAATCCAGAAATTCAAATTTTCAATGGAATAGGTTACAATGAATGCTTGCCCGCCACGCCTAAAATTCAGAATTCCTTTGGTTCCCTGAATTATTTGCGCAATGCGAATTACCAACCGGTAAAAATCACTTATAACAACGGTGTCATTACTGTTTTTGTAAATAACATACAACTTCTCACGACTAATTTTGGAATCAACTATACAGGCTATATGGGTTTTACGGCTAGTACGGGTGGGCAATACGATCAACATTCCATTAGAAATGTCATCATTTATACCGATCAAGCACAATCAAATGCAGGAGTGGATGTCACTACTTGTTCGAATGAAGCAGTCACTATTGGCACTACACCTAATGCTTTGAACAACTATTCCTGGACACCTGCAACAGGGCTTTCTTCAACATCGGTTGCAAATCCGATTGTAACCCTTCCAAATACAACCGGTGCGCCAATTACCCAAACCTATACCGTTACGACCTCTCTGGCTAGTACGCCTGGTTTATGTCCAACTACGGATCAAATTGTCGTAACTATTCAGCCCCAATATACGCTCAGCACAAATATCAATTCTTGTTCGGGGCAATATGTTTTCAATGGGCAAGTGCTTACGCAGTCAGGGCTATATAACGATACGCTCAACACCATCCATGGCTGTGACTCTATTGTTTCCTTGAATTTAACTATCGGTGCAACTCCGAATGCAAATGCAGGTCAGAATCAAACGCTTTGTTCAGGTGAGGCAGGTAGCATTGGCGCCTTTTCTCAACCTGGTTTGAATTATAGTTGGTCTCCGTCAAACGGTTTAAGTGCCACAAATATCGCTAATCCTACAGTGCAACTTTCCAATGTGAATACAGGTTGGCCTATTGTTCAGACCTACACGCTTACGGTTACTGACAACACCAGTCCTATGGGTTGTACGGCCACTGACCAAATAGACATTAGCATTTTACCTGCGTATCAGACCACAATTCAAGACACACTTTGTAACGGCGGGCCATTTGTGTTCAATGGCATTAGCTACACCCAGACTGGAATTTACATGGATTCTTCGCAGACAACTGCAGGCTGTGACTCCATTACCACTATTCAAATTGCCATCTCACAAACGCCAGTTTTTAGCATCAACGACACCCTTATTTGTTTTGGTGAGCAAGTTGCGCTGGTGCCACAAAGTAACTTCAGTAATGTGACCTATGGTTGGTTGCAACAGAACACCACCTTACCTGTAATTAGTCCGAATTTAACCGTTAGCCCCCTCCAAACAACATCCTATCAAGTTACAGCTACCGATCCTTTTCTTTGTAATTATTCCGACAATTTTACCATTACCGTAGCGCCATTGCCGCTTATGAATCTGAGTGCAAATCAAACAACAATGTGTGCCTACGACACCTTGTTGCTAACGGCAAGTGGTGCAGCTACCTATAGCTGGAGTGGCCCTGTGGCTTTCGGAGCAGGCTTGGTGAGTCAAAGCATAATTCAGCCGCTTTCAGGAAACTATCAAGTGGTCGGGACAACAAATAATGGATGCCAAGATAGCACAAGTTTAAACATTACGGTGCATCCGGTTCCGCTCTTGCAAATAACGCCAGATCAAGGTATTTGTCCAGGTTTTAGCGCGCAAATTTCAGTAAGTGGCGCTACCAACTACACTTGGGCCGATCCTTCTTTGAGTGGTTCTACTTTACAACTCACGCCTTCCCAAACCACAACCTACACAGTTGTGGGTGCCAATTCATTCAATTGCCTAGACACCGCAAGTTCTACCGTAACGGTTTACCCGCAACCAAGTGCCAATTTTGAGGCTAGCCCGCTTATTCTCACCAATGACAACCCAACGGTTTCATTTACGTCGTATGCCCAAAATGCAGCCACAAGTATCTGGGATTTTGGCGACGGAACCACTTCTGAAAATAGCCAAAATGAGTTCGCTTATACCTATCCGTTTGTAGAAGACCAAACCTATACAGTTACCCTCAATGTGGAAAGTGCCGAAGGTTGTACAGATCAAAGCCAAGTTCAAATTCAGATCAAAGGCGGCATCATTTACTATGTACCCAATACTTTCACACCAGACGGCGACGCACTCAATAACCTCTTTACACCTGTCTTTACCTCAGGCTTTGATGCTCAAAATTTCCACATGACCATCTTCAACCGTTGGGGACAGCCTGTTTTTGAATCCTACGACCCCAAAGGTGGTTGGGACGGCAAAATCGATATTTATGCTGCTCCAGAAGGAACTTACACGTATTCCATTGATTTCAAGGCACTCAATACAGATGAAATCATGCGGGTAACAGGACACGTCTTACTCATGCGCTAGGCTTATGGTAAAAAGATTAATAAGTAGTTGTATTTTCATTTTTGTGGTCGTATCCATTCATCATGCGCAGTCAATAGGGGGTATCGTGAATACCTATACTGCGGTCACGAACATGACCCCCAATAGTGTAACGGTGAGCAGTGCGGTAGGTTTTTCGGTAGGCGACCGCGTACTATTAATACAAATGAAGGGCGCTACGATTAATCAGAGCAATACAGCAAGTTTTGGGCAAGTAGTTGCTATGGGTTCAGCAGGCAACTTTGAGTTCACCAATATTGCGTCTATTTCAGGCAACACCATCACATTTATCTCCAATCTTTGTAAGCCATTTTCCGTTGCAGGAAAGGTGCAGCTTATACGCGTACCTGTTTATAACCAGGCAACCATTAACGCGGTGGTTACCTCTAGTCCTTGGAATGGTACAACAGGAGGAGTAGTTGCCATTGAAGCTACCACGAGTCTTACTTTTAATAATATCATTGATGTCAGTGGTAAAGGATTTGTGGGTGGCGCCGTGACTACAGGTTGGTTCATGTGTAACGACCCTAATTTTGCAAGCCCAGGAACAAACGCAGGTAAAAAAGGTGAGGGTATTGCCGTTGCTCCTTTAAATTTAGACGGAAATAGAGCACCACTGGCTAATGGTGGCGGAGGAGCTAATTCTGGAAATCCAGGTGCCGGCGGCGGTTCAAATGGTGGAGCAGGCGGCCGTGGAGGCAATCAGTTTTCTGGCTCTTGCCCGGTAAACACCGCTTTTGGAATGGGGGGTTATTTACTCGATTACAGTACATTTCGAGCCTATCTTGGCGGCGGTGGGGGTGGTGGCTACAAAGACAACGGCATGAATGCTACGGCTGGCTCTAACGGAGGAGGAATTGTCTTTATCATTACACCCACCGTAATTGGGAATAACCAGCAAATTGTGGCAACCGGAGCTAATGTCATAGGCAACACCGATTCCGAAGGCGCAGGCGGAGGTGGGGCAGGTGGTTGCGTCTATTTACTCACACAAAATATAAGCTCTAATCTCAATGTCAATGTCAAAGGTGGTAATGGGGGTAATATTTTCAGTACGCTGTGGGCTTCGGCCTGCCATGGCCCTGGTGGCGGCGGTGGTGGCGGGTCTATTGTTTTTCAACAAGCAGCGCTCCCCGCAAATCTAACTCCTCTTGTTACCGGCGGTAATCCGGGTAGTGTTTTACATACCGGTCCTGCCTGTGCAGGCACTAGTTTTGGTGCAACCGCTGGTGCTCCTGGTATTTTAGTCTATAATTATGCGCCGCCGTCGCCAGGAACTCCGCCAAATTTAGGCCCCGATACACTCATTTGTGCCGGTGCAGCTCTTACTTTGCAACCAGATTCCACATACAATTCTTATACATGGAATACAGGTGCCACAACAGCTAGTATTACAATCAATACGCCAGGTACCTATTGGCTAGATGTGCCCAGCGGTTGCGGTTTGGCTAGAGATTCTATTGTAGTGACCACACAGCAGCCTACCTTAAATCTTGGCCCAGACGTTTTTCATTGTTTGGGCGATTCTTCTCTTTTGCAACCGACGGGCTCTACAGGTACCTATTTGTGGTCAACGGGTGCAACAACTCCAACTATTTATGTACAAAATGCAGGTACATACGTGCTCAATGTCATCGATAATTTAGGTTGCGCAGCTCAAGATCAAATTGTTGTAAGCATACTTCAGCCTGATACAACCTCGAGTAACCTCAGTTTGTGTGTAGGTTCGAGTTATTCATTTTACGGTCAGAATATCACCTCTGCCGGAACCTATCAAACAACTTTAAGTAATCTCTTGGGTTGCGATTCTTTGGTGTATTTAAATGTCACAATGGAGGCCGATACAAGTTATATCAACCTCACTATTTGTGCAGATTCCACACTTGCATTTAATGGTTTAAACCTTAGTAATCCTGGTGTTTACACCGTTCATTTGAACAATCAAAACGGCTGCGACTCTATGGTTGTTTTGACGCTTTCAGAATGGGCCTTGCCAGTGGTAACTGTTGCAGATACTTTTGTGTGTGCGGGTACTTGTGTAGATATCATTCCAAACGGCGCACTCAGTTATGCGTGGGATGTACCTCAAAATGCAAATGGCAGCATTAGCGTTTGTCCGACACAAACAACTTCTTATTTGGTTACCGGGACAGATGTCAATGGCTGTGAGTCTTTACCTGTGCAAGCTACCGTCCAAATTGACCCTATTCCTGAACCCAACTTTTACATCAATCCAGATCAGGTAGAAATCGACGACCCAACGGTAACTATTTACAACGTAACTATTGGCAATTTGAATCATCTATGGAATGTGAACGGCAGCCTTTT
>CANHBA010000105.1 GCA_947458985.1 Flavobacteriales bacterium | reverse complement strand
TATGGTCTTGAGTATCGACCCGAGGGGGACACAATTCCGCGGTGCTGCTTTTAAAAAGTCGACCTACCTACAACTTGGTAAACTTGAAATTCAAGATGTGTTAGAGGCAACACGCGTTTTTGCACAAAGACCCGACGTAGATGCCAGCCGTTTAGGAATCATGGGTTGGAGTTACGGAGGTTTTATGTCTTCCTTGGCCATGACGAAAGGTAACGGCTTGTTCAAAATGGGGATAGCCGTTGCGCCGGTCACTAATTGGCGTTTCTATGACAACATCTATACGGAGCGTTTCATGCGCACACCGCAAGAGAATGCAAAGGGTTACGACGACAACTCGCCGATCAATTTTGCTAAGGATTTACAAGGAAAGTACTTCCTTATTCACGGGGCAGCCGACGACAACGTACATTATCAAAATAGCATGGAAATGATCAGTGCATTGGTCAAGGCGAATAAACAATTCGATTTATTTATCTATCCAAATAAGAATCACGGCATCTATGGGGGCAATACCCGAAATCACCTCTTTAACATGATTCACGATTATATTCTAGACGAACTCTAAACTTTCAACATCATTAATTGTTTTTATTAGGAATGTTGTACAACATTTCCTGATTCTTTTGTAATTTAGGCACACATTTATCAAACGACATATTTCCATCACATGAGTGAAACAGCCAAAATCGAGCTAGACGGTAAAGTTTATGAACTTCCAGTTGTAGTCGGTACCGAAAACGAAAAAGCAATTGACATCTCCAAATTGCGCGATTTAACCGGTTATGTAACCCTAGACACCGGCTACAAAAACACCGGCGCAACAAAAAGCGCCATTACCTATCTCGACGGCGAAGAAGGGATTCTTCATTATCGTGGTTATTCCATCGAACAACTCGCAGAAAAAGCAACTTTTGTTGAGGTGGCTTATTTGCTCATTTATGGCAATTTGCCAAACCAAACAGAGCTAGATTCCTTTCAAGATAGCATCTGCAAGCACACATTGGTCCACGAAGACATGAAACAATTCTTTGAAGCATATCCTTCAAAGGCGCATCCAATGGGTGTACTTTCTTCGATGGTCGCTTCTTTGGCTACTTTCTATCCAGAGTCCCTAGACCCGAACCGCAGCCCGGAGGCCAAAAACCTCACTATTCATCGTTTATTGGCGAAATTACCTACCCTTGCTGCTTGGTCTTACAAAAACCTGATTCGCCATCCGTTCATGTACCCACGCAACGAATACGACTACTGCAAAAACCTCATGTACATGATGTTCTCAATGCCAACTCAAGACTACCACGTCGATCCAGTTGTCACTGACGCCCTCAACAAACTTCTTATTTTGCATGCCGATCACGAACAAAACTGTTCAACTTCTACAGTGCGCATCGTAGGTTCTTCGCAAGCCAACCTTTACTCTTCAGTTTCTGCTGGTATTTCTGCACTTTGGGGCCCGCTACACGGTGGCGCCAACCAAGAAGTCATCGAAATGCTCGAGCGCATTCATGCCGACGGCGGCAACGTAGACAAATGGGTTGCTAAAGCAAAAGACAAAGAAGATCCATTCCGCCTCATGGGCTTTGGTCACCGCGTTTACAAAAACTTTGATCCGCGCGCCAAAATCATCAAAAAAGCATGCGACGACGTCCTTGAAAAATTAGGCGTCAACGATCCATTATTAGATATCGCTAAGAAATTAGAAAAAGTAGCTTTAGAAGACGAATACTTCAAAGCGCGCAATTTATATCCAAACGTAGACTTCTACTCAGGTATCATCTACAAAGCAATGGGCATCCCGACAGAAATGTTTACTGTTATGTTTGCCATCGGACGCTTACCAGGCTGGATCGCACAATGGAAAGAAATGACCGAAAACAAAGAGCCAATTGGCCGTCCACGTCAGATTTACACTGGGCATACCAACCGCAACTACGTTCCCGTAGAACAACGCTAAGAATTCACACTTTTAAGCATAACAAAAAAGGCGCTCAATTGAGCGCCTTTTTTCCTTGAAATAAGTCGTATTGTCGGAATTCACATTCGATGTCGCCGTTAAATATGCGGTCTTTTTTAGATGCCTTGAGCCCTATCGCATGGAAACCTTCTAGGCTGCCGCTAATGACACAAGCTTTGCTGCCTGCCATTTGGTGTTTGAGCCATGTACCGAAAGTTCCGTAGAGCTCTTCGATGTCTGTAGACAAGCGCTCGTCGTAAGGTGGGTTGGTCAGGATAAAAACAGGCGGTTCAATTTTGAGTTTGTCAAAAGGAGTGGAATGGATCTCAACAAAGCGACCAAAAGAAAAAGTGCGCAAGTTTCTACGCGCTTTCAGGACCATTTCGTCTGAAATATCGCCGCCAATGAGTGTACAAGGTAGTTCACGTACAATGCGGGGTGCATTTTGATAGAGTTCTTCCCAAACAGCTGCATCGTAATTCTTTAAATTCTTGAAAGCATAATGCTGTCTTTCGATGTTGCTTGGAATGCCGCTCGCCAAAAGACCTGCCTCAACAAGTAGCGTGCCCGAGCCACAAAATGGATCTACGAGCGTTTGTTTGCGGTCCCAACCAGACATTCTGACCAAGCAAGCCGCAACAACTTCATTGATAGGCGCCGGCCCAACTGCTGTGCGGTAGCCGCGCTGAAACAATGGTAAACCGCTGGTGTTAACGGAAAGTGTTACTTCTTTGTCTTTGATGTAAAGGTCAAAAAGAATGCTTGGTTTTTTAACATCGATGTTAGGGCGTTCATCTGTTTTGGCTTTAAATACATCGACAATTGCATCTTTGATCAGTAAGAACGGATAGTGCGTGTTGCTGAAAATGGGCGAAAAAATGGCGCCTTTGACCGCAAAGGTTTTGTTGACATCAAAAAGTTCGTGCCATTTGATGCGCATGGCGCGTTTGTAGAGGTCTTCTTCGCTTTGGATGTAGAACTTATCGATTTCGACTAATACAGAAATGGCACAACGGCAATAAAGATTGAGTTTATAGACGTCGGCCCAGGTGCCCTTGATCTGAACTGCTCTGTTGAGCAATACTGGTTCGGGATAGCCAAGTTCTTTGAGTTCATCGGCAAGAATGGCCTCAAAGCCAAAAAAACTTTTGAGTGTGATGGTGAGTAGGTCGCTTTTTGGGCTTGGATTTGAATGCATTGTTTGGGGATTCGTTAACTTTGTACAAAAGAACGAATTTGTCGAAGACCAAATACCTCTTGTCCTTCCTTTTTTTTACACTGCAGCTCTTTGCCCAAGACAGACAGCGTGTTGGGGTGGTCTTAAGTGGAGGTGGCGCTTCAGGTGTAGCGCATGTGGGTGTGCTCAAAGCGCTTGAACAAAATCAAATTCCAATTGACTTTATTGTTGGTACTTCTGCAGGCGCTCTTGTAGGCGCCATGTATGCCAGTGGCTATTCGCCTGCCGAAATTGAGGCTTATGTGCTGTCAGAATCATTTCAGCTGATGGTGAAGGGCCAAGAAGAAGCCCAACAGCAATTTTTATTTTACCATGATGCCGCCAATGCTTCTATGTTCAATTTTAGTGTAGCCCAAGACAGCATTCTTCAGAAATCTTTGCCGCTCGCCTTAATTGACCCCACTTATCTGGATTTCGAAATGCTCAAAATTTTTGGCCGCACCAGCGCTTCCGTACAAGAAGATTTCAATCAATTACTTGTGCCTTACCGCTGTGTGGCTTCCGCAGTAGAAACTAAAAAAAGCGTTGCATTTTCAAATGGCAAGCTCAATCAAATAGTGCGTGCCTCCATGACTTTTCCGCTCTATTTGAATCCGGTTAGGGTAGATGGCGTGCTGTATTTTGATGGCGGCCTCTACAATAACTTTCCTATTGATGTTTTATATAAAGAATTTCAGCCCGACTTCATCATTGGCAGTAATGTTTCCAAAAACTTAGCGCCTGTTTCGGACCGCGATTTTTTTGGTTTGCTCACCAGCATGATGACCACCCCAACAAATTACACCATGCCTTGTGCTGAAGGGCTCATCATAGAACCCAATACCAGTGTAGGTACCTTCGATTTCGCTGAGGTCCAAAAAGCAATTCAAGATGGCTATTTAGCAGCCATGACGCAAATGGATACCATTTTAAAGTACGTGAGCAGCAGAGCTGACCCGCAAGAGTTACTGCAAAAAAGACAAAATTTCAAACAACAACTTTTACCACTACGCGTGAGTGAAGTGCGCTCGAGTTCGGACCGCAAGCAAGATCTTCCGTTTGTGCGCGCTGCCATCCTACCCAAATTCAGTAAGCGCATTTTAGATAGCCTTTCACTCGAAAAACGCTATTACAAAGCTTTAGCTGCGCCGTACTACAGTTTTGTAAGTCCGAGTTTTTCCATGAAACAAGATTCAAGTTTGTCTTTGCAACTCAAAGTGAACAAAGCCAATGCGTTTCGCGTCGACTTCGGCGGCATCATTTCATCAAGAGCCATCAATACGGGTTTTTTGAGTTTGGCCTATCGCAGGGCAGGCTTGGTTGGGCAACGAATAGAAGTTTCTTCTTACTTTGGTAAATTCTATGGCTCGGGTAAAGTCAATTACGAATTGGTGTTGCCCGGAAGCGTACCTGTTTCCTTGAGTGCCTATTTGGTACTCAATCGCTGGGACTACTTCAAGAGTTTTGCCACCTTTTTTGAAGATGTCAAGCCTTCTTTTTTGATACAAGAAGAGCGTTACACCGGTTTACAACTGAAAATACCAACCGGTACACACAGCGTCATCACAGCCAACACCCGATTTTTTTGGCTAGACGACTCCTATTACCAAACCGATTATTTCACCAAAGAAGACACCGCCGATTATACCTCCTTCATGGGGGAAAGCATTCGTGTGGCCTATACGAAAAACACACTCAATCGCAAGCAATTTGCGAGTTCGGGCACCTTTTTTGAGTTCAAAACAAGTTATGTAAGAGGTAGAGAACTTACCTTTCCCGGAACCACTTCTATCATTGACGACACCGTCACCAAACAACACCGTTGGTTGAGTATTCAACTTGAACTCCTGACTTTTCCATTTCAAAAGAAACAAGTGGTCAATTTTGGCTTGCATCTTAAAACGGTGCTCAATAGCCAATCGTTGTTTGCCAACTATACAGCCAGTATGTTGGCATTACCAGGCCTCAACGTTTTACCCGATTTAGATACTTACTTTATTGCAGCATATCGATCGACGCAATATGCCTGTGCAGGCGCACAACTCATTGTGAGCCCCCTCAAAAACATTGATTTAAGACTAGACGCCTATGCGTTTTTACCCATCATTCAGTTGGTCCTCAACCCAGATGGCACATTTACCTATGCCAAACCACTAGATGGGCGCAGTTTGCTGGCCGCGGCGCATGTCATTTATCATTCTCCGGTGGGGCCCGTACGCGCCACCATTAATTACTTACCCAAATACGCCCAACCTTTGCAATTTCAATTAGGATTCGGCTATTTATTATTTAACGAACGCGCAATACGCTAATACCATGTACAATACTTTTCATTTAAACGGCATTCAACAAATGGGCATTGGTGTGCCCGATGTACAAGAGATTTGGATTTGGTACCGCAAGGCTTTTGGCCTAGATGTCCGTATTTTTGAAGAAGCAGCTCCCGCGCCGCTCATGACCCGGTATACCGGCGGAGAAGTGCAGCACCGCACCGCAACACTGGCCTTGAACATGGCAGGTGGCGGCGGTTTTGAAATTTGGCAATTTACGTCGCGCCCTACGGTTAAACCAACCTTTGAGCCTCAACTTGGTGACTACGGCGTTTTTATTTGTAAAATCAAATCTGAGGACGTTCAACACACCCAAAAGCACCTGCAAGAAATGGGTGCAAAAGTGAGCGCTGCACAACAAGACCCTGCTGGGCGTTGGACATGCTACGTGCAAGACCCCAATGGCAATTACTTTCAAATTGTAGAAGGCCGCTCTTGGTTTGCAGCCTCAAAGCATCCTTCCAAATGTGGAGGCGTTGCAGGAGCAGTCATTGGCGTATCAAACATGGACAACAGCAAGCGTTTCTACCAAGAGTTACTTGGTTTTGAACATGTAGCCTACGATAGCGCTCAAGTTTTCTCAGATTTTGATTTTTTACCTCGTGGCAAAGATGCTTTTCGCCGGGTTTTGTTGTCTCATGCCAACGTCCGCGAAGGCTATTTTGCCCAACTTTTAGGCATAACAGAAATCGAATTAGTGGAGCTGAGTACTCAAACAGGTGCGCGTCAAATATTCGAGAACCGTTTTTGGGGCGACTGGGGTTTTATTCACCTTTGTTTCGATGTTCAGGGCATGGATGCGCTTAAATCGCGTTGTGCTGAATTTGGAAGCCCCTTCACAGTAGATTCAGATAATTCGTTCGATATGGGCGAGGCTGCGGGTCGTTTTGCATACATCGAGGATCCAGACGGCTATTGGATAGAATTTGTAGAAACCCACAAAGTTCCTATTTTCAAGAAGCTCGGACTTTACCTCAATTTGAAACAGGGCGGCAAACGCAAGCATTTACCTAAATGGATGCTCAAGGCCTTAGGTCTTAACCGCGTCAAGTAAGCTTACAAAAGGCCTTTTACGCGCAAGAATTCATCCAAGCTTTCAATATCTGTAAACAATACTTCGCGGGCCTTGCTGCCTTGGAAGGGTCCGATGATATTCATACCTTCTAGCTGATCTACAATGCGCCCAGCTCGGTTGTAGCCAAGTTTGAGTTTGCGTTGTAACAAACTTGCCGATCCTTGTTGGTTCATGACTACAATTCTTGCGGAGTCTACAAACATATTATCGATCTCATTCATGTCGATATCGCCACTAGCTTCAGAACCCTCAGGAACATATTCAGGCAAAATCAAGGCTTCCGGATACGCGCGTTGCGAACCAATAAAGCTACAGATGTCTTCTACCTCTGGGGTGTCCACAAAACCACACTGCAAGCGCTTCATTTCAGATCCGGTTGAGATGAGCATGTCGCCGCGGCCTATGAGTTGGTCTGCGCCCGAAGCATCTAGAATGGTGCGCGAATCGATTTTTGACAATACCCTAAAGGCAATACGTGCCGGGAAGTTGGCTTTGATCATACCCGTAATGACGTTTACTGAAGGGCGCTGTGTGGCTACAATTAGGTGAATACCAATGGCACGTGCTAACTGTGCAATGCGCGCAATCGGATGCTCGACTTCCTTTCCTGCGGTCATGATGAGGTCGGCAAACTCGTCGATGAGCACTACGATATATGGGAGGTAGCGATGTCCTTTTTCAGGATTCAAGCGGCGCCCAATAAACTTCGCGTTGTATTCTTTGATAGTTCTGACGCTGGCGTCTTTGAGAAGCTCGTAGCGTTCGTCCATTTC
>CANHBA010000104.1 GCA_947458985.1 Flavobacteriales bacterium | reverse complement strand
GTGTATTTCCGCTACCTAGAGCCCGTCAAAGAAATGGGTCAACCAGCTGAGGTCATCATGGTGGTCATCAATAATTCGACCAAAGAGCAAACGCTTTCTTGGTCTCGCTTTGCAGAGGGTTTGCATGGATTTGAAAAAGGGAAGGACGTACTCAACAACCAAACCTTTGACTTCGAACAGCCCAGCGGTACCATCCCAGCCAAAACTTCTTATATCATCAAACTACACAATTGATATGCGTTTCACTTTAGTATTATTTGTTGTTTTATTTGGACTGAACACGGTTGTTGCCCAAAATTCTAACCGCCAGTTTGTAAAGATCGAACTTACCCAACAAGGTGCAGAAATTCAGGTTTCTGATGGAAAATATGTTGTGGCGTTGTTATCCGAGTATATCATTCAAACCGCTTTCTTTCCGAGAGGAACCTCTGAAAAAATGGACAGTTCACATGCGGTGCTTTTGCAAGCTCAAGTAAATCCTTGGGAACTTCAAGAAATAGAAACCGTAGCCGTAAAAGAAGGTAAAACCAAAATGTACATTCTTAAAAGTGGTGCTATCGGGGTTAAGATCATTACCAAACCTTTTGATATTTCCTATTTCTACAAAACAACGGAAGTCTCCGAGGCGATGGGTTATTATTTTGATCAAACTCCAAAAATTGAATTTGATTTGGCTGCTGAGGAACAACTGATGGGTGCTGGTGCCCGCGTGTTGGGCATGAACCGCCGAGGTTATCGTTTGCAATTGTACAACCGCGCACACTACGGTTACGAGACCCATTCAGAGCTCATGAATTTCACGATGCCAATTGTGCTTTCAGATAAGGGCTACGCGCTGCATTTTGATAATCCTCAAATTGGTTGGCTAGACCTCGATTCAAAAAAGCAAAACAAACTCACTTATGAAGTCATTGGAGGGCCTTTGCGTTATCAGGTAGTTTTTTCAGACGATTGGAAAGACCTTACCAAGTCCCTAACTGCTTTGTTAGGCCGTCAGCCGCTTCCCGCGCGCTGGACACTCGGAAATTTCGCGAGTCGTTTTGGCTACCATTCTGAAACCGAAGCAAAGCAGGTTGTGGCCGAATTCAGAAAACAACATATTCCTTTAGATGCCATCATTTTTGACCTTTATTGGTTTGGTAAGGACATTCAAGGTACGCTTGGCAATTTGGAGTTCTTTAGAGATTCATTTCCGAATGGAGAACAAATGATTGCTGATTTCAGAAGTCAGAATGTCAAGACTATTCTGATCACCGAACCTTTCATTCTCACGACTTCTAAAAAATGGCAAGAGGCCGACCGCATGAAGTTACTCGGCACCGATACACTTGGCAATTCTTACCGCTACGATTTTGATTTTGGCAACACAGGGCTTGTCGATCTCTACAAGCCGGAAGCGCGCACTTGGTTTTGGGAAATTTACAAACAGTTCCACAATTATGGTGCAGCTGGTTTCTGGGGTGATCTCGGCGAGCCAGAAGTACATCCCACTAAACTCAAGCATGGTGACAAATGGGCCGATGAAGTCCATAACATTTACGGCCACGACTGGGCGCGATTGCTTTATGAAGGTTATAGAAAATACTACCCCACAGAAAGGCCCTTTATATTAATGCGCGCCGGTTATTCTGGCTCACAGCAATACGGCATGGTGCCCTGGTCTGGCGATGTCAGCCGAACTTGGGGCGGCCTCAAACCACAAATGGAAATTTCGCTGCAAATGGGCTTGCAAGGTATCGCTTACATGCATTCTGACTTAGGTGGTTTTGCAGGTGCCAACAAAGACCCAGAGCTCTATGTGCGCTGGTTGCAATACGGCGTTTTTCAGCCGGTTTTTAGACCGCATGCCCAGCAAGAAGAGCCGAGCGAAGCTATTTTTAAAGATGCAAAGACTAAAGCGTTGGCCAAAGCTGCCATTGAATTGCGCTATCAAATGCTTCCGTATAACTATAGTATTGCCTACGAAAACCACCAAGCTGGCACACCACTGCTCAGACCTATTTTCATGGAATTCCCAACGGCTAAATGGTCATTTTCTGAAACAGAAACCTACATGTGGGGGTCGGCATTTTTAGTACATGCCATTACCGACTCCTTGAGTTCATCAAAGGAAAAGGATTACAAAACAAAGCTCCCTGCGGATGCATCCTGGTTTGATTTTCATACAGGTCGTTTGGTTGTTAAATCAAAAGTAAATATGACCAATAATGGAAACTACAATGTAGTGTCTACAACAAAATCACTCGACCAAATTCCAGTTTTTGTGCGCTCCGGTTCTTTTATTCCGATGAGCCCCATTATTCAAAGCACAGAGCAATACCGAGATTCAGCTGCAATTTTACACTTTTATATAGATCCAAATGCGGTTTCTGAGTCGACTTCGTTTGTTTGGTACGAAGACGACGGTGCTACCTTTGATGCTGAAGCGAAGGGTTGGGCTAAAAAACTATACTGTACCGCCACCACACAAAGAAAAAGTTGTACAGTGACCTTTACAACAGAACTAGGTGCCAACCTTTGGGCAAAATATTTTCAGTTTGCATTGCTTGTTCATACGCCTGTTGGTCCGAAAGAAGTGATCCTGAATGGTCAAAAAGTAGCTTTCAAGTTTGATCAAGAAAAACAAACACTGCAATTCAAAGGAATTTCAAAACTAAAGGTCACCTCTCCACAGCAATTGGAACTCAAATGGTGAATAACTTTTTCTTTGTGTCAACTTGACATTAACGAAAAATAAAATATATTTGACAGATTAATCTGTTATAAACGCTAAAACGAAAACTATGCAAAAGAAAACTACTACAAGTTTTTTTGCCTTCTTGATGTTTTTTGGGTTTTCGGTAGTTGCGCTCGCGCAAACCGGAGTCCGTGGAACCATCACAGATGCCGCTGGAATTCCTTTGTTCAATGCTTCGGTATTGGTGGAGGGCCAGGGTAAGGGCGCCGTATCCAACGACAAAGGATATTATGAAATCACAGGCCTTAAGGCAGGAACTTATAAGCTTGTCTATAAGTTTATGGGTTTTTCGCCGCAGTCTGATGAAGTCACAATTGTTGCCAACCAAATGGTAAACAACGATTTTCAATTTGCCTCTAAAACGCAAGATGTCAGCGACGTTGTTGTCATTGGTTACGGAACACAACGCACCAAAGACCTCACAGGTTCAGCTACAGTGATCAATGAAAAGAACTTTGTTCAAGGTTCACTTGCCACACCAGAACAACTCGTTATGGGTAAAGTTGCTGGTCTGAAAGTAACTTCTAACGACGGTGCGCCAGGTTCAGGTAGCACTTTGCGTTTGCGTGGTGGAACTTCCATCAATGCGTCAAACGATCCGCTTATCGTTGTAGACGGCGTTCCTTTAGACAACGGTGGCATTGCAGGTGCAGCCAACCCTTTGTCTTTGATCAACCCTAATGATATCGCTTCTTTTGTAGTCTTGAAAGATGCTTCTGCTACCGCTATCTACGGTTCAAGAGCAGCAAACGGCGTCATCTTGATCACTACCAAACGCGGCACAGCATCAAACGATGTTAAAGTTGTCTTTGACTCCAAAACGTCGGTATCTACTATCGCAAAATATTTCGATGTCCTCAGCGCAGATTCCCTTCGCAATCTCGTCAATGCAAGTGGAACAACTGCCCAAAAAGCCTTACTCGGTGATTCCAGCACAGATTGGCAAAAGCAAGTATTCCGCACTGCGGTTGTGACCGACAATAACGTTTCAATTACAGGTGGTATTAAAAACTTCCCTTATCGTTTGTCTGTAGGTAATCGCATGGATAACGGAATTTTAAAGAGAGATCAATTTGCACGTACTTCTGTGAGCTTGAACATGAATCCAAGTTTACTGGACAAAACATTGCAAATTGAAGCAAACATGAAATATGTTCAGACGGCATCTTTCTTTGCCAATCGCGGTGCTTTAGGAGCAGCTTTCTTTGACCCAACCCAACCGATCTACTCAGGCAATGAAGCTTACGGCGGTTATTTCGAATGGACAGACAACAACAAACCAAATACGCTTTCTGCGCGCAACCCATTAGGTTTAATTGAACAATCAACTGACCAAAGTAAAGTGAATCGTGCTATTGCCAATGCAAAACTCACTTATAACCTTCCTTCGTTACCGGCTTTAAAAGCAACTGTAAACGTTGGTGGCGACTTCTCTGAAGGTACAGGCTTTACAATTACACCTGCTAGTTCAGCAGCTGGTTATTTTACCCAGGGTCGCTATTCGAATTACCGCACGACCAAAACCAACAAACTTTTTGAATCTTACTTGAGCTATAATTCTGGAGCTAAATGGGAAAAACAAACCTTAGAAGTTGTTGCTGGATATTCATACCAAGATTGGGATACCTACAGCCCAAATAACCCAACACTAAACGAGGCACAAGACAGCATTATTGCTCCTGAGGCTGCATTTCCTTTTTACACACGTAATGTATTGATGTCTTACTACGGACGTGCTATCTACAACTATTCGGGCAAATACGTAGTAAACGTTTCTGTTCGCCGTGATGGTTCTTCGCGTTTCAGTCCAGATACACGTTGGGGTGTTTTCCCTGCAGCATCTGCGGCTTGGCTTATTTCAGAAGAAAAATTCTTGAAAAATAGCAAAAGCATCAATATGCTCAAATTGCGTGCAGGTTGGGGTATTACAGGTCAGCAAGATGGTATTGGTGACTACGCTTATATCGGTAACTATTTCCAAGGAGCAACAACAGCACAGTATGCATTTGGAGGTCAGTACTACCAAGTATTGCGCCCAGCTGGTTTCGATGCCAATCTCAAATGGGAAACCACAACTTCTTATAACCTTGGTCTAGACTTCGGTTTCAAAAACGACCGTTTCTCAGGTAGCGTTGATGTTTACCAAAAAGACACCAGAGATCTTTTGGCAACTGTACCAGTACCTGCCGGAACGAACTTCACCAACGAAATTTTGACCAACGTAGGTGCTATGCAAAACCGTGGTATTGAAGTTTCTGTAAACACCGGTATCATCGCCAAAAAAGACATGCGCTTGGATTGGACCGTAAATGGCACCTACAACGTAAATACAGTAGTGAAGTTGTCACAAGTGGTAGATACAACCTCTCCAGGTGTACTTGTTGGCGGTATTGGCGGAGGTATTGGAAATACCATCCAAGCACAACAAATTGGTTACCCAACATTTACGTTTTTCGTATTAGAACAACAATACGATTCTCAAGGTCGTGTGATCGAAGTAGGTTCACAAGCTGAAATCGACATGAACGGCGATGGCAACATTACTGCTGCCGACAAATGGAAAGATACAAATGCATTTGTAGACCAAAACGGCGATGGCATTATCAATGTAAAAGACCGCTACTACGCTGGTCAGGCTGCGCCAAAAATGTTCTTCGGAACAGCACTCAACTTCCAGTATAAAAAATGGTACGCAGGGTTCTCTGCACGTGCAGAGCTTGGTGCTACGATCTACAATAACATCCACTCTAACAGTGCGGTGTTCCAAACCATCGATGGCACCAAAAAATACCTCAACAACATCAGTTCTTTGTACTACCAAGACGAAGTACAGCGCGTTACGCCAAATCAATTGATGAGTAACCACTACCTCGAGAAAGCTAACTTCTTGCGCATGGACTTCATCAACGTTGGTTACAACTTTGGTAAACTAGGTTTCGCAAAAGAAAAAGTAGCGCTCAATGCGAGCTTTGTGGTTCAAAACGCCTTTGTAATTACCAAATATTCAGGTCAAGATCCTGAAATTGGCGGCGGAATCGACAACAATTTTTACCCACGTCCACGCGTGTATTCAGTTAACCTCACCTTTAATTTCTAATTTTTGACCGATGAAAAGATTAGTAACATACACCCTTCTTGCCAGCACGCTTTTATTAGGTGCTTGTGGCAAAAACCTCAACCAATCGCCTAAATATGGTCTCAATGCTGAGGCTGTTTACAGCGACGCAAACAACTACATCAAAGTACTTGCTAAGTTGTATACCGGAATGTCCATGACGGGCAATCAAGGACCTGCTGGCCAAGCTGATATCGCTGGTATCGACGAAGGTTTCTCTGCTTATGTTCGCGTATTGTGGAACATGCAAGAATTACCTACCGATGAAGCTATTTGTGGCTGGAACGATCCAGGCATCCCTGACCTCAATAAGTCGCAATGGAATGCAGACAACGTTTGGGTAAAAGGAATGTATTACCGCATTTTTTACCAAATTACACTTTGTAATGAGTTCATTTGGCAAGCCCGCGACGAAAAACTATCCGAGCGTGGCTTCACTGCTGCTCAGGTAGAACAAATCGTCACGATGCGCAACGAAGCTCGTTTTTTACGTGCCTTGGCTTACTACCACGCCATGGACCTCTTTGGAAACGTTCCATTTGTAACCGAAGAAGATCGCGTTGGTGCATTCATGCCAGAGCAAATCATGCGTGCAGACTTATTCGATTATATCGAGTCTGAAATCAAAGCCATCGAAAACGACCTTACTGCTGCTAATGCGGTAGCTTATGGCCGTGCATCAGCAAGTGCTGCTCATGCTTTGTTGGCAAAAATGTACCTCAATGCTGAGGTGTATACAGGTGCAGCTCGCAATGCAGATTGTGCAACCTATTGCGAGAAAATCATCAACTCCAATCAGTTCCAACTAGACGACGTTTATCAAGAACTATTCTTGGCAGACAACAATACATCGCCAGAAATTATTTTCCCAATTGTATACGATGGTTTGTACGCACAAACTTGGGGTGGTACAACCTTCATGATTTGTTCTGCACTTGGCGGTTCAATGGTGGCTGCAGACTACGGTGTAAACGGCAAATGGGCTGGTAACCGTGCTACGCGTCCGTTCATCGAGAAATTTACTGACACCACTGAAGATTCCCGTTGGATGTTCTATACAACTGGTCAGCAAATTGACATCACTTCTATGAGCACCTTTACGCAAGGTTATGCGAATCCGAAATACAAGAACAAAACCAAAGATGGTTTGAACGGATCGAACAACGCTACCTCTGCACATGTCGACGTAGATTTCCCGATGTTCCGTTTGGCTGATGTCTTCTTGATGTATGCCGAAGCAAAATTCAGAACAGGCGACGAAGCCACGGCCTTAACTTACATGAACAAAATCCGTGAGCGTGCCTACGGAGATCAAACCCACAACTATACAAGTTTGGTTCTTCAGGACTTCTTAGATGAACGTGCCCGCGAATTGAACTGGGAGTGTACACGCCGTACCGACCTCATTCGTTTTGATCAGTTTACAGGTGATACCTATTTGTGGCCGTTCAAAGGAGGTTTGGACGTAGGTCAAGCTACCGAGGTCAAATACAACTTGTATCCAATCCCAACATC
>CANHBA010000103.1 GCA_947458985.1 Flavobacteriales bacterium | reverse complement strand
AGGTAGCGATTGACTAAAATGTCGGCCCTAAGTAATTGCGTAAAATAGACGCAATTGACGTAGCCATGCGCAGCGGTGCAGCCTTGTGCAATTAAATCAGAAAGTGTAAAGTTAGCATTCGAACTAGACACGCTATCGAAAGCGGCAGCAGTGGAACAGGTCGTTAAAGCTGCAAAAGAACCGGGCACAAAGCCAAAATTTTGAGCGTAGTTGGGCAGCGGGCCGAAGCCGGTCGAAAGGTAAGAAAGCACGTTGGATTGGTCAGTAATTGGCGACGTATTGTAATCCGTTTGAGTGAGCCAATTTCCTGTCTGAAATGCATTGAAAGCAGGATTGATATAGGTGTCTACAAAGTAGAGGGAATCATTGCTCTGTGCCTCATTTAAATCTAGGATATTCTGAAAAGCTAAAGGGTTAACCGCAGTATTTGGTCCGCTGCGGGCTATCATTTGTTTGACATCACCTACCGTGAAACCATCTAGACGGGTTAATAAATACATTCCAAACTGACTTCTTGTAAAGTGTACATTTTGGTCAAAATAAGGATGAAGAAAGGCACTATTTTGGGCAATATTTGAAGCATACGTCCCTAAAATCAAACTAAGTTCAGAATCTACTGATCCGCAGTCGCCGTTTCCCTGATTTACAAGGCAATCAATGCCCGATCTTCTGAGTGGAACACCTTTCGTAGTCACCAGATAATTGAGCGTGTTTTCAAGACCTGAATTGAGTATACTCCCCTCGATTTGTGTGCGCAAGACATTAAACACACTGTCGTTGATCACTTCCGTATTCGGTACATTGACATAGATCATATTTTGACTCGGTATGTTGCGCGCCGCCTGAAAATAGTTCCCAATTGCAATAGACTCGGGGCTATTCAAATTGACAATAACACCAACATCTGCATACGAAACGGTTTGTGCTAAAAATGAAAAAGGTAAAAAGGCAAAAAAGAGAGAGAATTTCATGTATTGATTTTTGATTTGGCTAAAAACGCACTGAGGCCCATCTTATTTGAATCAAGTACAAAAATAGGGCTTTTACCCGGGGGTGCTAGCTTGAAAAATTTGATGTCCAATATAACTACATCAACTCTCCCAACACCTGCGTTGCAGCGGAAACTGTGCGGCGTGTTTCGGTAGGTGAGAAGGTGCTGAGGGCCCAAGCGTTGTTGTCCCAAACTAGGGTGTTCATGCGCTCGAAGTAGTCTACGCCGAGTTCGGCGCCCATTTGGCGGATTTGATGATTGATTTTATCCATAGAGCAACCCGAGGCCTGAACGCCTGCTTCGTTGGCAACAATGACTAGTGCGTGGTTTTCGAAAACAAATCCTGATGCATTCATGGCTTTGCCGTGGGTTTGCCATGTTTGGGTAAAGGCAACGAGTTGTTCGTTGGCCCAGGTAGTTTCAGTGCCGTCTAGAGCGCGTTTGCCAATGAAAACCCAAACCCGGCACTCGGGGCCGAAATGGGGTGCTAACTTAGAGATCGGCTGCATTGGCGATAAGTTCGGCGATGTCCATGACTTTGACGTCTTCTTCTTTTTCAAAGTGCTTGATACCGTCGGTCATCATGGTGTTACAGAAAGGGCAACCGGTTGCGATGATATTGGCGCTGGTTTCAATGGCGTCTTCTGTGCGTTCAATATTGATTTCTTTGTTGCCTTTTTCGGCTTCTTTGAACATTTGCGCGCCACCTGCACCACAGCATAAGCCGTTGGTTTTGCAACGTTTCATTTCTACGAGTGCAGCGTCGAGCTTTTCGATGAGTTCGCGCGGCGCCTCATAGACGTCATTGGCGCGTCCGAGGTAACACGGATCGTGGAAGGTGATTTTCTTGCCTTTGAATGTGCCGTTGTCGGCAAGGGTGAGTTTGCCAGTATTGATGAGGTCTTGGATCAGTTGAGTGTGGTGAATGACTTCATAGGTGCCGCCCAAGCCAGGATATTCGTTTTTGAGTGTATTGAAGCAGTGCGGGCATGCCGTTACAATTTTCTTGACCTCATAGCCATTGAGTAACTCAATGTTCATGAGTGCTTGCATCTGAAAGGTGAACTCGTTGCCTGCGCGTTTGGCTGGATCGCCGGTGCAGCTTTCTTCGGTGCCTAAAACTGCAAAGTTGACTTTGCAGTGATTGAGGATTTTGACGAGCGCTTTGGTGATTTTTTTAGCGCGGTCATCAAAGGATCCGGCGCAACCTACCCAAAATAGGATATCTGGGCTTTCTCCGGCGGCCATCATGTCGGCCATTGTGCGTACTTGTATACTCATTGCGTGGTCTTTTTTGGCTTAGTCTTCGTTGGCCCAATTCATGCGTTCGGTTGGCGCAAATTGCCATGGTGCACCGTTGTTTTCAATGTTGGTGAGCATGCCGGTGAGCTCGGTTGGCACTTTCGATTCTTCCATCACTAAAAAGCGGCGTAAATCCATGATGATAGAAAGTGGATCGATATTTACCGGGCATTCTTGCACACAAGCATTGCAGCTGGTACAGGCCCAAAGTTCTTCTTCTGTAATGTAGTTGCCCAAAAGGCTTTTGCCGTCTTCGGTGTCAGGTCCGTTTTTGCGTTTGTAGTCGCCGAGTTCTACCATGCGGTCTCGGGTGTCCATCATGATTTTGCGCGGTGATAGCAATTTGCCAGTGGTGTTGGCCGGGCAGGCAGACGTACAACGGCCACATTCGGTGCAGCTGTAGGCGTCCATGAGGTTTTTCCAGCTAAGGTCGGTTACGTCTTTGGCACCAAAGCGCGATGCAACGGCGTCTGCAGCCGGAGCGGCATATGGATCAGCATTGGGGTCGAGCATGAGTTTGACCTCATTGGTGACACTTTGCATATTTGTGAACTGCCCTTTTGGTTCTAGTTTAGAATAGTAGGTGTTCGGGAACGCCATAAAAATATGTAAGTGCTTGGAGTAAGGCAAGTAGTTCATGAAGGTATAAACCATGATGATGTGCCCCCACCAACCGATTTGCTCTAAAATGTGTAAAGTATGGTTGCTCATACCGTCAAATAAAATGGGACCCAGCTGAGAGCTGATAGCAAATCCATTTGAATTTCCGGCATACGACTGCAAGACTTCATCTGCGCCATTCATGGTGAAAATGAAACTAATTAAGATGAGTTCAAACACAAGAATGAGGTTGGCATCTTGTGTTGGCCAGCCTGCGAGTTCTTTCATGTTGAGTCGTGGCAATTTGAGCATATTGCGTCGAGCTAGAAAGGCAACAGTGCCAATAAAAGCCAAAACAGACAATACCTCAATGAAGCTGATCATGAAAGTGTAAAAACCACCAAGGCTTTCTTGAAAGAAACGATGCGAGCCGCTGATGCCATCAACTAAAATTTCGATGAGTTCAATTTGGGTAATGACAAAAGATGCATATAAGGCCAAATGCAATAGTGCAGGAATGGGGCGCGTGAACATTTTCTTTTGCCCAAGTGCCACCAAAAGCATGGTGCGCCAACGGTCGGCTTTGCGGTCTGAGCGGTCTAGGGGCAAGCCCATGTGGATGTTTTGGGCAATTTTGCGGAGGTTGAATGCAAAAAAACCAAAACTTGCGAGCGTGAGTACGCCAAAAATGAGTTGTTGCATGTGAAATGTTTATTCAGGCAAGCTGTCCAATATTTTGAGAAGCTTGTCTTCGTTTTGCTTAGAAAGTTGCAAACCTTTTGTTTTGCCACCGATTACCGACAGGTGCACGTAGCGTTCAGGATGCGCCTCGAGGTCTTTTACTAAATTTTGGAGGTCGTTGTTGGTGGCTACGAGTTCTGCGTAAAGTTTGTCGTCGTGGATGAGTTTTCCTAAGGTGCCCTGGCCTTTTTCGACTTCGGTCAGAACCATATTGAATTTCTTAAGCGTAGTTTGAGCTTCTAAAATAGTGCCTTTGAAATCAGCGGTAACAAGCTCGTCGGTGATTTTGCGTGCATTTCCGAGTATGCCGGTAATTTGGTCGTTGCTCTTGCGTAAGTTGAGGGTAATGGCCTCAACATTGTCCATAATTTTGCCAAATTGAGCGCGTTCCGAAGCAACAAATCCTTGCAGTTCGTCGGCAACGTTACCCAGTTTTTTGATGGTGAGTTTGACCTGTTTGAGGCTGCCCTCTAGTTCTGAGGTAGCGGTGGTGTCCCAAAACGAGGTTAAAGATCCAACCATTTTATCGACAGAAAGCATCATGGTTTGCAATTTCTGAGAAATTGGGTCGGCGTAGGCTTTTACTTGGGTAACCATGTCAACCGATACACGGCCTGGAATGGTAGAACCAACTTTATAGAAAGTGCCGTTTCCAGCTGTTGGAAGATGTACAACGAGAGCTTTGGTAAAGAAGTCCAAAGAACCAATTTCGACAATGGTTCCTTTTGGAAGGCGAATGTCAGAATTGTGAATGTTGAAGGTCATTTTCACTTTGTGGAGTGAATCACCGTTTGGGTTGGATTTGATACTGAGCACTTTGCCAATTTCTACGCCGTCGAGGGTGACGTTAGAAGAGACCATTAATTGGCCAGAATTTGGAAAATAGGCGGTGTAGACGTCGTCGCCACCAAAAAAGCTATTGCCCTTCAGGAAATTGATTCCTGCAATGAGCACCACTATGGCCACGAGCGCGATGAGCGCTGCTTTGATTTCTTTGGAGAATTTCAAGCTAGTTTTTTTCTGCTAATTTAATGGCTTTTTCAATACTGATGCGTTCTCCGTCGAGGAAAGCCACCACAAAAGCATTGGTAAAGCCCAATTGGATGAGTTCGTTTTTGTAATTTTTGGCGCCTTGAAGATCATTCGGGAAAGATCCTGCACAGTATTTGAATAGCGTATTGTCTTGATACTCAAATATTTCCAATCCTTTAAAGTGACTAGATTTGGTCGATATGGCTTTGTTCGAAGTTTCGATTTGCACTTTAAATACCAATCCTTGTTCTTTTACTGTTTCTTTAGGTATTTCTACTGGTTTGGAAGGGCTACTCTCTGTTGGTTTGGTGTCGGTGTTGTTTTGAATAGTGGTTCCGCCAACAACTGTTTTGCCTTCGGTTGCATTTTTATAATTGACAAATGCTTGAAACATCGATTGTGCCATTTTTTGCTGCCCTTCGGCTGTTCCAATTAATTTTTCTTCAGCAGGGTTGGGCAAAAATGCAGTTTCGATCAACACGCTTGGCATGGTGGTTTTATAAAGCACTAAAAAACCTGCTTGTTTGACACCGCGGTCATAACGACCAATGCGCTTGAATTCCTTTTGGATCATTTCTGCAAACAAAATGGATTGCCGATGAAACACTGCCAATTGAAATTGTAGGGCAATGATGCCGTCTGGTGTGAGGTCATAGGAACGGTATTTGGCACCTTTGTCGTCTTCAAGGGCGATACTCGCGTTTTCTCTTTCGGCCACTTTTTGTTGGGCGTCGGTGCGGTGCAAACCGAGCACATAGGTTTCTGAGCCGTAGGCGGTGGTGCTGCCTGCATTGGCGTGGATACAAATAAAAAGATCGGCGTTATTGCGGTTGGCAATGTTGGCACGCTCTGCAAGCTCTACGAATACATCGGTGCTACGGGTGTAAATGATTTTAATGTCGGGGTAGCGTTCTTTAATGAGCGCACCCAACTTCAGGGCCATCGACAAACAAACTTCTTTTTCGTTGTTTTGAGCACCATGGCAACCGGGGTCGTGGCCGCCATGACCGGCGTCAATAACTACGGTTTTGATTTTGCTGCTTTGTGCCCAAGTTGCTGCGTTTGAAAATAAAACGAGCGCGGCCAATAAAAAGACACTAAGCGCGTTTTTTTGCAAGCCATTGAAAATTGGTAGCTTTGTACGTTTTTCCTGCATATTACAAATCTAAGTAAGCATCTTGAGCCAGCGCCAGCGCTTTTTACAACTTTTCTTCGCCACATTGTTAATAATGTGCACTAAGGCATTGGTTACAGCCCAGGATACCCTTTATGTCAATGGGGAAAGCCTCAATCAAGTCGTTACTTATAAGGCAAGCCAAAAGATTGTGCACGACGTCAAATTGCGCCGAATTTATCTTTACGGCAACGCTGAAGTTCAAAGTGAAGGTTTCACGCTCAAGGCGGGTTATATCCTTATCGATATCGATTCCAACCAAGTTGAAGCCAGTTATCGGATCGACAGCTTAGGGACAAAAGTCGAGTTTCCAGAGCTCACAGAAGGCACCGAAACCATTCGCTGCGAGACCCTCAAGATGAATTACAAAACGCAAAAAGCGTACATAAAAGCACTTGCCATCAAGCAGGACGAATTTTATTTCAAAATGGGAACAGCCAAGCGCCAGGCTAACAAAGAATTGCATTTGCGCCAAGGTATTCTCACTACCTGCGATCTAGATGACCCACATTACCATTTTCAGTTGAGTAAAGGTGTGTTGGTGCCCAATGAGCGCATCGTTACCGGACCCATGAATTTGTGGGTATCAGGCATTCCAACGCCGCTCGGTTTACCATTTGCGTTCATCCCGACCAATCAAAAAGAACGCACATCAGGTTTGTTGTTTCCCGAGTTTATTCCGCTTTCTGCCTATGGTTTTGGTTTTCAGAATCTAGGTTGGTATTTTCCTATTTCTGAGCGCTACCAAACTTCCGTTTATGCCAATTTATACAGCCGAGGTTCTTGGGGCTTGCGCAACGACCTCGACTACGCCAAACGCTACGGCTATACCGGGCGCCTATCACTGGGTTTTCAGCAGTTCAATAGTGGTTTTCCGACCAATGACAAGCGCAATAAAGTGACGGTCTCCTGGACCCATCGCAAGGCGCCAAAATCCAATCCGTTTTGGGATTTCTCGTCTAGCGTCAATTTCATCTCAGACAACCAATCTAAAAATTCCCTAGACCCCATTAACCCTGAATATTTCTCCAATTCCTTTAATTCGGATATCAATTTGGCGCGCAACTTCCCTGGAAAGCCAATCAATACCGGCCTAAAGATGTCTTTGCGCCAAAACTCTATTGCCAAAAATATTTCCTTAATGAGCCCAGTGCTCAACGTGAATGTGACGCGCGTTTTTCCATTTAAAGACGTTTTTGAAACCGCCGACAAAAACTGGAAAAAAACCATTCAACGCATTGGAGTCACCTATAATTTAGAAGGGCAAAACCGCTCGCAATTTGCAGACTCCTTGCTCACAAATGGCGATTTCAATGCGATCAGTCAGCGCCTCATGAATGGGGTTAGTCAAGGAATCAGTATCCAAACCAATACGGGCTTGTTTAAAAATGCGGTAAAAATCAATCCGAGCTTGAACTACGGCAACAAAATCAATTTCCAACAAATTGTGAAGTCTTACGACCCCGTCGAGAACAAAACCCAAATAGACACCCTGCGTCAAATGGCCATGCGTCATGAGCTCAACTTTAGCCTAACAGCCACAACAGTTTTATATGGTT
>CANHBA010000102.1 GCA_947458985.1 Flavobacteriales bacterium | reverse complement strand
GGTATTGTAAAAGCCGTCGCCTTTTGCATAATATGCGTCTTTGCCGTAATTGGATAAAAAAGCATTCTTGGTATCGACCGGAAGGCTAAAGACCAAAAGCAACGGAACAGCGACAAAACCTACCATTTGCCACATGCCAGAAACACTGCGGGCTTTGAGAGAGCCATAAAGCATGAACAAGCCGGTAAAAACATAGACGTGAATGAGTGTTGGGATGAGGGCCGTAAGTGCAAAGATGGTAGTGCTATCGGCGTTGTCTTGCGCACGCTCAGGGCTGAGCCAACCTCTTACAAAGATGTAGAGCACAAAAATGGCGCCTAACTTGATCCATAAATTCTTGACAAGCGCAAAAAGAATGGAGGCAAAAAGCGCAAAAACCAAGAGCTTGTCAAAAAGATTCATTTCAACGAAGTAGTCGTAGACATCTTTACTGAAACCAAAGTCTTTGGCAAAAGCCGCGTAAGACAAAAGGATACCAACAATAAGCAAAACAAGATAATCCCATTTGCCCTTTGCAAAATATTGGCGGTCGTGGAGCCAGCTGATTTCGGTGAGGTAATGCAATGGACCTAAGTAGGCATAAGCCAATAGGAAAGTTTCAAACGGAAAGTAATAAGCCAACACTGCTGTGATGAGCATTAAGCCGATGTTGAGGTAGTTGATGCGGTCTTCTTTGAGCAAATTCATTTTTGCAACTTTTTAGGATACATACAAAAATAAGCAAAGGACCGTCGTGAAAAAAATGATATTGCTCATTTATTTCTTAGCTGTTTAGTCGGCCTCGGGTTCTTCGGAGAAAAGTGGAATTTGATCGGGGTTGTCGTCTTCATTTTTCGATAAATCCCATTCCATAGAAGGTGTTTCAGCTTCGTCTTCTAGCAATTCGGTTTCTTCAAGAATTTCCTCTGCTTGTGGCCAAGGCTCTGGGCTTTCGTCAATAGGGTGCGTGAGTACAATTTCTTTGACCTTCATTTTGGTCATTTGATTGCCCTGCGCTTTCATACCTTTGACGTCGATGAGGTCTGCTAAATTCAGGACCTGATCTGGTAAATTCTTGGTTTCCTTGAGCAACTTATTAAACACTATTCGCGCTTCGGGTCTGAATGCGGTGGATACTATATCTAGATATGAACCTGGCGCTTCTGAAATATAACTGACGCGTTTATCTTGGGTGACTTCACAAGTAAAGCGTTTGACATAATGCAATTCTTTTTCTGCATCGTAATATACGGCAGAAATTGGGCGATCTTGGATCCATTTTTCAATATGGATCATGTCTTCGTCGAAGTGCGTGGCGAGGTCAAAGGTACTGAGGCGGTATTCGCCGTTTTTATACAGGGTCAGGATGCGGTCTTCGCCTTTGAAAGAACCGAGGAACTTGCCCCTGCCTTCGTCGTTGAGGCGCCCAACTACGGTGTCGTACCAAATTTTGCGGGCAGCAAGCGTAGAGCCTCCCACCTCTTTTTGGACAATTTTTTGAATGATTTCTTTGGTAACGCGGTTACCTGCAGAGTTGCGCCCTTTGATCAGTAAGGCCCCGAGGTCGATGTCGAAACGCAAGCGCTTGAGATGCGGACGCGGACGCAAGAGCACACTTACAACTTCGCGCTCACCGTTCGGATGCACGCTGAAATACAGCATTTTGGATCCTTTCGTGCCTTTGGTGAGGTCGTATTCGGTATCGCGGGTAATGGAATTGACATAAAAACGCTTCATCATGGTGGGGCCGCCCGTGCCATCTTGATAAAACAGATGGTAAATAGTGCGGGTGTCGCCTTTTTTCCAAACATTGGCGTAAATCAGGCCCTTGCCAATGAACTTCTTATCGGCAACTTTTGTGATCATGAGCTTGCCTGACGAGAAGAAGCAAATGACGTCGTCGATTTCAGAGCAATCGCAAACAGATTCGTTCTTTTTGAGGCCATAACCAATGAAGCCTTCTTCGTAATCTACGTATAACTTGCGGTTGGCGATGATCACTTTTGAAGCAGATATGGTATCAAAAGTTTTGATCTCGGTTTTGCGCTCTCGGCCCGCTCCAAAGCGTTTTTTGAGGTCTTTGAAGTAATCGATGGCGTATTCGACAAGATTCGCTAAGTGGTGCTTCACTTGTTGCATCTCTTCTTCAATTTTGAGCAAGGCTTCGTCGGCTTTATCGGCATCGAAGCGCGTGATGCGGATCATAGGGATTTGCGTGAGTTTGTGCAAATCTTCGTCTTGGATTTCGCGGAGGAGTTGTTTTTGAAAGGGCTTGAAACGGTCATAGAGGTACACATACAGGGCCTCGCGGTCACTGTAGAGTTTGAAATCGATGTACATTTCGTGATTGATGAACAGCTTTTCTAAAGTTGAGAAATGCCATTGGCGCTCGAGCTCATCTAGTTTGATTTCGAGTTCTAAGCGCAGGAGCTTGACGGTGTGGTCGGTGTTGACCTTTAAAATTTCGGTGATGCCCATAAAGCGCGGTCGTTCGCCGTCGATGATCGATGAGTTCGGAGAAACCGAAACTTCGCAATCGGTGAAGGCGTAGAGTGCGTCTATGGTTTTGTCTGGCGACACACCTGGGGCAAGGTGCACAATGATTTCTGCCTCAGAAGATGTGTTGTCTTCAATTTTCTTGATCTTGATCTTGGCTTTGTCGTTGGCTTTGATCACGGATTCGATCAACGAAGTGGTGGTGGTGCCATAGGGAATTTCGTTGATGATGAGTGTTTTGTTGTCGACCTTTCTGATTTTGGCGCGGATGCGCACGCGTCCGCCGCGCAGGCCGTCGTTGTAACCAGAGAAATCAGCCATCCCGCCATTCGGAAAATCGGGTAAAATTTCGACTTTCTTGCCGCGCAAGTGATTGATCGACTGCTCTATGAGTTCAATAAAGTTGTGCGGTAAAAACTTACAAGCCATCCCGACGGCAATTCCTTCAGCTCCTTGTGCGAGCAGCAAAGGAAATTTCATTGGGAGTTGCTGCGGTTCTTTGTTGCGGCCATCGTAGGAAGAAAGCCAGTTGGTGGTTTTGGGATTGAACGCGACGTGCAAAGCAAATTTGGAGAGGCGCGCTTCAATGTAACGTGGAGCAGCAGCGCCATCGCCGGTGAGTGTGTTTCCCCAGTTTCCTTGGCAATCGATCATGAGGTCTTTCTGACCAATTTGCACGAGTGCGTCGCCAATGGAGGCATCGCCGTGCGGGTGGTATTTCATGGTGTTGCCAATGATGTTGGCCACCTTGTTGTAACGGCCGTCTTCCATTTCGCGCATGGAGTGCAAAATGCGGCGCTGTACGGGCTTCAGGCCATCGTACAAACTCGGTACGGCACGTTCTAAAATAACATAACTAGCGTAGTCCAAAAACCAATTTTGGTACAAGCCATTGAGCGGTACAATTTTGTCGTCGACGTGTTGTTTTTCGAAAGGATTATGCCCACTTTCTTCTTGTGGCGTTTGGTCTTCTATTTCGTCTTCTGCCATGTTAAGATGCTAATTCGGTGGTTTCGGCTTCTTCAGTTGCTCCGGCCGCAGGGGTTTCGGGTAGGTCTTTTTCGACACGCAAGTTGTCGATGATGAAATCTTGGCGATCAGGTGTATTCTTACCCATGAAATAGGATAGAATGGAGTCTATGGAAGCGTCTTTGGTCAGGATAACCGGCTCTAAACGGATGTCTTCACCGATAAAATGGATGAATTCGTCTGGAGAGATTTCACCCAAACCCTTAAAGCGCGTAATTTCCGGATTTTTGCCAAGTTCAGCCATAGCCGCACGGCGTTCGTCTTCGGAATAACAATAAATGGTTTTCTTTTTATTTCTGACCCTAAACAATGGTGTTTGCAACACATAAACGTGATTGCGCTTGACTAAATCCGGGAAAAACTGCAAAAAGAAAGTGAGCAAGAGCATGCGGATGTGCATACCGTCGACATCGGCATCGGTGGCAATGACAATGCGGTTGTAGCGCAGGTTGTCCATGTCTTCTTCGATGTCTAGGGCCGCTTGAATCAGGTTGAACTCTTCGTTTTCATAAACGACCTTTTTGGTGAGGCCATAACAATTGAGTGGCTTACCGCGCAGCGAGAAAACCGCTTGCGTATTGACATCTCTTGATTTGGTAATAGAACCACTTGCGGAGTCACCTTCTGTGATAAACAGCGTGGTGTCTTCGCGGCGCTCATCTTTGAGATCGGTGAGGTGCGTGCGGCAATCGCGGAGTTTTTTGTTGTGCAAACTCGCTTTTTTGGAGCGGTCGCGGGCCAACTTGCGGATGCCAGCTAAATCTTTTCGCTCGCGCTCAGACTGCTTGATTTTCTTTTCAATAGTTTCGGCGACGTCCGGATTGCGGTGCAGGTAGTTGTCGAGTTTGTCTTTGAGGAAGTCGTTGATAAAGGCGCGCATGGATTTGCCGCCCGGCTCGATTTCTTGCGAACCCAGCTTGGTTTTGGTCTGGGATTCAAACACAGGCTCTACCACTTTAACAGCAATAGCTGCTACAATTGATTGGCGGATGTCTGAAGCCTCGTAGTTTTTGTTGTAGAAGTCGCGGATGACCTTCGCTACTGACTCGCGAAATGCACTCTGGTGCGTACCTCCTTGCGTGGTGTGCTGACCATTGACAAAAGAATAGTAGTCTTCGCCGTAGGTGCGCCCGTGTGTGAAAGCGACTTCGATGTCGTCGTCTTCTAAATGTATAATTGGATAGAGCGGGTCGCCATCCATGTTGTTCTCGAGGAGGTCTTTGAGACCATCTTTTGAATTGAACTTTTCACCGTTGTAGTAAATGGAAAGACCGCGATTGAGGTAGCAATAGTTCCACATCATTTTGTCGAGGTAGGCCGTTTTGAAGGCGTACTTCTTGAAGATGGTGTCGTCGGGGATGAATTCTACGTAAGTTCCGTTGGTTTCGTCTGTTTTTTCGATGGGGGTTTCGGAGACGAGCTCACCGCGTTCAAAAACCGCAGTTTTCTTTTCGCCATCGCGCACTGCGTACAACATAAAGTAAGAAGACAAGGCATTGACTGCTTTGGTACCCACCCCGTTCAGACCAACTGATTTTTTAAACGCTTTAGAGTCATATTTTCCGCCGGTGTTCATTTTTGACACCACCTCGACCACTTTGCCCAAGGGAATGCCTCGGCCGTAGTCGCGGACAGACACTTTGCCGTCTTTCACTTTAATGTCGACGCGCTTGCCATTGCCCATTACGAATTCATCGATGCAGTTATCGACGACTTCTTTCACAAGGATGTAAATACCGTCGTCGGCAGCGGCGCCATCGCCAAGCTTACCGATATACATCCCGGGACGCAAACGAATGTGTTCTTTCCAGTCTAGGGAACGTATGTTGTCTTCGGTGTATTGATTTTCAGCCATGTAGCTTTAAAAAATTTGGAACAAACAAAAATAACAAACTACAGCACTCAGAAGTCGGTATAGAATAGGAAATTATAAACTAAATGTGTTGATAACAATAGGAATTCGGCTATCTTTGCCCACAAATTGAATCAGAATTATGGCAACAACTGCAGATATCCGCAACGGATTGTGCATCAAGCACAACGAAAAACTCTTTCAAATCATCGAATTCCAGCACGTAAAACCTGGTAAAGGCCCAGCTTTTGTGCGCACCAAAATGCGTCAAATTGAATCTGGAAAGGTCCTTGATCACACGTTTTCAGCAGGTCACAAAATCGAGCCTGTTCGCATCGAAAACCGCGAATACCAATACCTCTACCAAGAGACCGATGACTACATTTTCATGAACAACGAAACTTTTGAGCAAGTCAATATTCCGCTCAAAATGGTCGAAAAACCAGGCTTCCTTCAAGAAGGAATGACGGTTAACATTCTTTACCATGCCGAAGAAGAAGCGCCACTCGTGATCGAACTTCCGATGTACATCATTTCTGAAGTCACTTACACAGAGCCAGGTGTCAAAGGCGACACCGCTACCAACTCCATGAAGCCAGCCACAATTGCTACCGGAGCCGAAGTACGCGTGCCTTTGTTCATTGACAACGGCGAAGTGATCAAAATTGACACACGCACAGGCGTTTACGTAGAACGCGTAAAAGGATAACATGAAAAACACAGCACTTACCCAAAAACACATTGCACTCGGCGCCAAAATGGTCCCGTTTGCTGGCTACAACATGCCTGTACAATACGAAGGCGTCAATGCAGAACACGACACCGTCCGCAATGGCGTTGGTGTTTTTGACGTTTCTCACATGGGTGAGTTCTTGTTAAAAGGACCAAAAGCCCTCGACCTCATCCAAAAAGTATGCAGCAACGACGCTTCTGTCCTTTTCGACGGCAAAGCGCAGTACAGCTGCTTACCAAACGGCAAAGGCGGCATCGTAGACGACCTCATCATTTATCGCGTGAATGCAGAAGAATACTTCATCGTTGTAAATGCTTCCAACATTGAAAAAGACTGGAACTGGATTGCCAGCCACAACGACCTCGGTGTCGAAATGCAAAACCTTTCAGATAACTACTCTTTATTAGCTATTCAAGGCCCGAAAGCTGCCGAAGCCATGCAGTCTTTAACAAGCATCGATTTAGCCAACATGACCTACTATACTTTTCAATACGGCACCTTTGCAGGTATTGAAAACGTAATGGTTTCTGCAACAGGCTACACCGGTTCTGGTGGTTTTGAGGTGTATGTCAAAAACGACGACGCTGCTAAACTTTGGGATGCCGTTTTTGAAGCTGGCGCTGATTTCGGCATCAAGCCAATTGGCCTTGCAGCCCGCGACACCCTGCGCTTAGAAATGGGCTTTTGCCTTTACGGAAATGACATCGACGACACCACTTCTCCTTTGGAAGCAGGCCTTGGCTGGATTACCAAATTCACTAAAGATTTCACTGATGCTGAATTCCTTAAAAGTCAAAAAGAAAGTGGCCTCACGCGCAAGCTTGTCGCTTTTGAAATGATCGACCGCGGTATCCCACGCCACGACTACCCTATTTTAGATGCAAGTGGCGCCGTCATTGGTAAAGTTACTTCAGGCACAATGTCGCCAAGCATGAAAATTGCGATTGGTTTGGGCTATGTAACTACTGCCAATGCAAGTCTTGATTCCGAAATTTTCATCGAAATTAGAGAAAAGGGCATCAAGGCAAAGGTGGTCAAACTACCTTTCTACAAAGCATAAATCAATCTCTAATGACCAACGCACCTCGGGGGTCATCAGCTAATATTGCAAAGGGCTGCTTTTCCAAAGCAGCCCTTTGTTTTTTACTCGAGCGCATTTCAAATAAATAACAATCTTTATCCATTTGCTGCAATTGCGTAATTTGCGCTTGGGTGATATCCTTACTGCGCAGCATCAGCCCTTGAAGTGCAGGTACTTTCTGGAGTTGTTTCAGACCTTCTTCTACACTCACCGTTGAAGATACCACCCTGAACTCTTGGCTTAAG
>CANHBA010000101.1 GCA_947458985.1 Flavobacteriales bacterium | reverse complement strand
GGCGAGCAAGCGCTCTTTGTGCAAGAGTTCAGGATTGTATTGCTTGAGCTCATTGAGCAAAATGTTGTATTCCTTTTGGATGTCATCGGAATCTGCTGCAATCATGAAAAGCAAGATGGAATTGCGCTCAATGTGGCGCAAGAAACGTAAACCCAAGCCTTTACCGGCGTGAGCTCCTTCGATGATACCAGGGATATCGGCCATAATGAAAGAGCGGTAGTCGCGGTAAGAAACGATACCTAAGTTCGGACGTAAAGTAGTAAACGGGTAGTCCCCGATTTCGGGCTGTGCAGCAGAAAGTACGGAAAGTAACGTGCTTTTTCCGGCATTTGGGAAACCTACCAAACCTACATCGGCTAAGATTTTAAGCTCGAGTATCTTCCAACCCTCAAGTCCTTCTTCGCCCGGCTGTGCGTAGCGAGGGGTTTGATTGGTTGGCGACTTAAAGTTGTTGTTGCCCATTCCGCCGCGTCCGCCGCGTTGAATGATGCGCTCTTCACCCTCTTCTGTGATTTCGAACAAAACCTCGCCGGTTTCGCCGTCTTTGGCAAGCGTACCGAGTGGAACGTCGATGTAGACGTCGTCGCCTTGCGAACCTGTTTTGAGGTTACCTGCGCCGTGGGCACCATGACCTGCTTTGATGTGTTTTTTAAACTTTAAGTGCAGGAGGGTCCAGAGTTGTTTGTTGCCACGCAAAATAATGTGTCCGCCACGGCCGCCGTCACCTCCGTCGGGTCCGCCCTTAGGAATGTATTTTTCGCGTCTGAAATGCGTCGAACCGCCACCACCGTTTCCGGAGGTGCAGTGAATTTTTACGTAATCAACAAAGTTGTCTGAAGCCATGTATTAGTTTGTATCGATGGCAGAGAATAAACGTTGGGTGATGTCATCGATGCTACCAATGCCATCGATGGCAATAAATTTATGTTGTGCTTGGTAAAATGCTTTTACCGGAGCGGTTTCTTGGTTGTAAACGGAAATGCGTTTTTCAATAACTGCAGGGTCTGCGTCGTCTGGACGACCAGAAACCTCAGCTCTTTTCAGCAAGCGTGTTTTGAGTTCGTTTTCTTCTACCTCAAGGGCAAGCATAAGGGTGATTTCGGTTTCAAGACTCGCTAAAAACTCATCCAAAGCTTGTGCTTGTGCGTTGGTGCGTGGAAAGCCGTCAAAGATAAAACCTTTTGGTGCGGCGTGTTTCACGACCTCTGAACGCAACATATTGATCGTTACTTCATCGGGTACCAACTGCCCTGCATCCATGTAGCTCTTGGCTAATTTGCCGAGATCTGTTTCGCCTTTGATATTGGCGCGAAAGACATCGCCGGTTGATAAATGTACGAGACCATATTTTTCGATGAGTCTTTCGGATTGGGTTCCTTTACCTGCTCCTGGAGGGCCAAAAAGTACAATATTTAACATATCTAATTGATTAATTGATAAACAGCTGGAAGTTCGCGACCGCGTTCTTTGTAGTCTAGGCCATAGCCCACCACGAAGCGATCTTCAATTTCAAAGCCAATATATTTAGGTTGGTGTTTTCCTTTATAAGAAGTTGGTTTAAGTAAAAGTGCACAGATTTCAAGCGATGCCGGTTGTTCAGAATGAAGCAAAGTGAAAATTTTGTTCATGGTGACACCTGTATCGAGGATATCTTCGATGATGATGACGTGGCGGTCTTTGAGCGCGGTTTGCAAGCCAATGAGTTCGTCTACTCTTCCGCTAGACTGCGTGCCCACATAAGAACTGACCTTCACAAAACTGAGCTCAGGCTGACAATTCAATAATTTGAATAAATCGGAGGCAAACATAAAGGCACCATTTAAAACTGCTAAGAAAATAGGGTCCTTACCAGCGTAGTCAGTGTCTAACTGGCTAGCTAATTCTTTTAGGCGCGTTTGTATTGTCGTTTCCGAAATGAAGGGCGCGAAAGATAGGTCGTGTATGTGAACCGCTGTACGCATCGTCATACAAAGGTACAATTTTAAACGTATCTTTGCTGCATGACAAAAACATGGTACGGTAGGGAACTACAAATCGGCGTGCTTGGCGGTGGTCAATTGGGGCGGATGCTCCTGCAAGCAGCCAATAGTTTTGACATTCAATTGCACATGCTCGACCCCGACCCAGCAGCCCCCTGCGCTCAAATCGCTTACAGCTTTCAAGTTGGTCAACTCACAGACTACGACACCGTTATGGCCTTTGGTCAAAATAAAGACCTACTCACCGTAGAAATCGAGAATGTCAATACAGATGCACTGCGCGCACTCGAAAAACAAGGTGTCAAAGTGTTTCCGCAACCCCATATTTTAGAACTCATTCGAGACAAAGGCCTGCAAAAACAGTTTTACCTCGAGCAGCAAATACCAACAGCACCTTTTGTTTTTTACGACTCATCAAAAGACCAAATTCCTTTTGATTTTCCGGTCGTTCATAAATTGCGAACAGGTGGCTATGACGGTAAAGGCGTCAACATCATTCATGAAGCGAGTCAATTGAATACTAGCTTTATTGAACCTTCTATTTTCGAAGCCTGTATTCCTTTCACCAAAGAATTATCCGTAATTGTGGCTCGCAATGAAGCTGGCCAAACCAAATGCTTTCCATTGGTTGAATGCGAATTCAATCCAGAAGCAAACTTGGTGGAGTTTTTGTTTTCTCCGGCTGCAGTTTCAGCTGAAATTGAGACTCAAGCCCAAGCTATTGCCATCGACATCATCGAAAAACTCGATATGGTGGGCCTTTTAGCTGTCGAACTATTCTTAACGACCGACGGAGACTTGTTGGTTAATGAAATTGCACCAAGACCCCACAACAGCGGCCACCACACCATTGAAATTGCGCGTTGTTCTCAATTTGAACAACACCTGCGCGCCATTTTAAACCTTCCATTAGGCGACACCCAACTACACAGCGCGGGCGCCATGCTCAACCTTGTGGGAGAAAAAGGCCACGAAGGGCCGGTTTACTATGAAGGCCTAGAAGAAATCTTAAAATTATCCGGAGTGCATCCGCATTTGTATGGTAAAGCACACACCAAGCCTTTCCGCAAAATGGGTCATGTCACCATCAGCGGCGTTGATATGGACGACGTTCGGTCGAAAGCCCAAAAGGTCAAGGAAACTATGAAAGTTATTTCTAAACAATAAAAAAAGAGCCGCAATTGCGGCTCTTTTCATTTAAATCTTGAAAGGTGTCAGCTTATCTGATCACCAATTTCTTTTGTGTGCGTTGGCCATTCATTTGCATTTCTACAATGTATAAACCTGGTGCGTAGTTGCTGGTGTTGAGGCCAATCTCGAAATCGCCTTGTAGGCTACCAAACTGACGCGCTTGCAAAATAGCGCCTTTTGCATCGAGTACGCGTACACTTACAGGTGCAGCTGTAGGAATATGCAGTGTAATGTTTGCAAAATCAGTAGCTGGGTTCGGAGCAACTGTAAGCATTTGCTCTAAGTTGATAGCGCCAATAAGCTCATCTACACCTACATAACCGTTCTGAACTGCTTCGTTAATGGTAGTGTAACCTGCATTATCGATTTGTCCTTGTGGATCGATGAGCATTCCGACAATGTGCATTTGGGTTTCGTCCCAAGTAGCAGGAAGCGTAAAGCTGAAGTTAGCTGTGTAGTTGTCGCCAACAGTTGTTGTAGCAGCAATGACGCCTGTTTGCCCAGCAAAGCTTGGTGCAATAGCACGCGCTACGTGGTCGTAAACCATTTGTGCAGCGGGTACAGGGCTTGGTAAACTTTCAAAGCCTCCCATGACGCCGTTGTTACCACCCGCATATGCGTTAGATTGGTTGTAACCAGAACCTGTGCCGGTCACGCCATCTTCGGTGAGTACACAAGCTACTTTATAAGCACCGCTTGTGGCTTGCAGCATTTCAGTACTTACTGAAATATTGAGTACGCGTGTTGTTGGATCCCAGGTTGCACCATTTGTCAACACTCCTTTTGGTGCAGTTTGTAAACGGGTAAAGAAATCTGAACTCATTTGAGATGGGTCTACATCGCCCAAACGATCGACGAGCGCACTTGGGTAACCACCGATAAGTGTTCCGATACCTGCGTCGTAATCTGCTACTGTCATTGGGTCGCCGTTGTGAACAGCAATACCAGCCCAGAAGCCGTTGTATTCTGCAGCAAACATATCCATAAAGACAGCGCCACGCGGGCACCACTGGCACCAGGTACCAGTTGCTTCTTCACCTACTACAATTTTACCAGCTGCCGGAACAACAGGATTTACTTCTTGAGTGAGGGTGTTGTCTGCAGCGTTGTCGTCGTTGCCGCCATTGATGTTCGAAATGGTCACAACAGCGTTATTTAAACCTGGCACCAAATTGAAAGCTGGAATGGTTACCGTATAACTTGCGATGCTGGCCACATTTACACCTGTGATGTTTTGCGTATAATTTTGACCGTTATAGGCTAAATTCACGTTAAATGAAGTGAGGGCATTTTGACCCGCATTCAAGATAGAAATGGTTGGACTAACGTTTTGACCCGAGATGTTTCCGCCCATATCCAAAGAAGCTACCATTGCATTAAGTGCAGGTAAAGTATAGGTTTGGTGGTCAAAACTGACGTTGTCCATAAAGAACTGATTGTTCTGAAGCGGAAAGTAATCGGCAGAAGCAACGGTATTCACACCATTGACCCATGTGCCAACTAAAACGTTATTTACGTAAGCTTTCCAAACATGCAATGTAAGGTTGGCCTCAATTTTTAAGTTGAACCAAGTTGCTTCGGGATAAGCCCCTACACACAGGTTGGGTGAGATTCCGTCATCTATTGCCAATTCACCAGCATCCATGTGCACATTGAGCGCCCACAAATTACCGATTGTTGTGCCGCCCTGGATATTGTAATAAGCACCTTTGCCGCTATTCACATAGAAATCTGAAGTTAACGTAAAAATACCTGAGTTGTATAATTGTCCGAAATTGAGTACGACATCTTGCGGCCCACCACCAGCAGCAGTAGAAGAGAAGTACACAGAATGTGGCGCACTCGCAGCTTGATTATTGGTAGTAGCTACATCTTCGGCACCACCTTGCGCACCAGACCAGGTTGTCCAGGTATTGGATTGCGGACCAATAAAGGATCCGAGTGCATAAGTGTCAAAATTGTCAGAAAAAATTTGGGCCGAAGCCAGTTGGGCACTGATGATACCCGCAAATAGTAAAATGCTTTTTTTCATAGTTTGGCTTGTTTAAGAGCCAAAAGTTACATAAATGCAAGAAATAAAACTAATTTATGACTGAACTTTAGTTAAATAGCGCAAAACTTCTGCTGCGCCCATGAGGCCAAAAAGTGCTGGCATATAACTAACCGTGCCATAAAAACTCTTCTTGTACCGCGTTCCATCGGTCATCTTTAAAGAGTGTGGCTGCTGAATTTCTGTCGAAAAAACGACTTTCACACCGCGATACGACGCATTTTTGCGTTTCATGCGCTTCTTGATATGCGCTCCTAATTTGCAACCAGAAAGCTGCTCCATATTGGCTACACGCACTCGCGAAGGATCGGTTTTGCCACCAGCCCCCATGTGTGAAATGATTTTAACCTTCAAGCGTTTGCACGCTAAAATCCATTCGAGTTTTGGGGTTACTGAATCAATACAATCCATGACGTAATTCGGGCGGTCTTCTTGTAGGATTTCCCAAACGCGCGCCGGCAACACAAATTCTTCAATGACGGTGAGCTGACATTCCGGATTGATTTCCTTGATTCTCTCTGCCAAAACCACCGCTTTATTTTTACCCAAAGTACTGTCCAGCGCTGTAAGTTGTCGGTTTTTATTTGAAGCGTCAAAGTCATCGCCATCGATGATGGTCATGCGCCCCACTCCTGCCCTCGCAATAAACTCCGCAGCATAAGAACCTATGCCTCCAAGGCCAACAATTAATACGTGCGCATCCTTAAGTTGCTGCATGCTTTGTGTGCTTAACAAAAGTTCGGTGCGTTCTAACCAGTTTGTCATTGTATGTCTAAAAAGTGCTTGAAAGATTCGTTTTACAAAAATAATTCATATTTTCACCCCTCACAACATATAACGAAAATGACAAAAAGTAACGATTTAATTGAAAGAATTGAGGCTCAAGGCACCATCTTCGGTCATCCGAAAGGTTTGTATTTACTTTTCTTCACAGAGATGTGGGAGCGTTTCAGCTATTACGGAATGCGCGGCTTGCTTACGCTCTACATGATCAAAATGTGGTCGCAAAATGGTCTAGGTATTGCGGAAGATAAAGCCTCTTTAATTTATGGCTTCTTCACCGGATTCGTTTATTTCACCCCTATTATCGGCGGCATGATTGCCGATCGCTACATCGGGCAGCGCAAAGCAATAACAATTGGCGGTATCACCATGTTTTTAGGACAACTGGTGCTTTTCGCCATGCATTCTCACTTAGGTTTAGGAATAGGATTAGTGCTATTAATTCTCGGTAACGGCATGTTCAAGCCAAATATTTCAACCATGGTTGGTCAGCTCTACCGCGAAGGTGACGACAAAAGAGACTCTGCATTCTCCATTTTCTATATGGGAATCAACTTAGGCGCATTTTTAGCACCGCTCATTGCTGGAACACTAGCAGAAGAATGGTTTGCAGTTAAAGCAGCATCTGGAGAAATCATTTCATATGGTTTCAAATATGGTTTCTTAGCTGCGGCTGTTGGAATGGCGTTAGGGCAAGTAGTTTTCAATCTTTATGCAAGCAAATACTTACTCGAAATTGGAACAGCACCTGCCAAAACAGAACCAACAACGTCTCAAAACGCAGACAACACCACCACTCCAGCTGGTCTTTCTAAAATTGAAAAACAGCGCATTACCGTAATTGTAATCCTTACATTTTTTGTCATTTTCTTCTGGGCAGGCTTCGAGCAAGCAGGTTCGTCAATGACTATCTACACCGATAAATACATCGATCGCAATTTATTTGGCTGGGTGATCCCAACAACTTATTTCCAATCGGTAAATCCGCTATTTATTGTGGCTTTAGGTCCTTTATTTGCCTGGTTTTGGACTTCCAAATATGGTAAAAAACTCAGCACGCCAATTAAAATGTCTTTGGGCATGATCTTACTTGGCATCGGCTTCCTTTTTATGTTAATGGCAACCTACGGCGTGCAAACACAAGGCGCAGGCGACCAAGAAGTTGTCATGAAAAAAGCTGCACTCATTTGGTTGGTGATGACTTACTTCTTCCATACGGTTGGTGAGCTTTGCTTGTCACCAGTTGGTCTTTCGGTAGTAACCAAACTAGCACCAATCAAACTAGCCTCTATGCTCATGGGTGTTTGGATGCTTTCATCTTTTGCAGCGAATATCATCGGTGGCTTTATTGCCGCCTACGTTGAACAACTTGGTGCAGCAACCATTTTTGTATCTATTGCTGTCTTTGTGATTGCTTTGGGTATTTTGAAAGCGCTTCAGCAGCTGCTTGGTACTCTACTTTGAGTTTTGCTATTCTAAGGTAAGGTCCAGCTCCCCT
>CANHBA010000100.1 GCA_947458985.1 Flavobacteriales bacterium | reverse complement strand
TTCATCTAAACCTTACCCAACAAGGATATATACCAAATCTTTAAGCATACCTGGCTGGATTGTACTTGATCAAATCAGAACTATAGACCAAAGCCGAGTTCTCAAAAAAGTGGGTCTGCTTACTACTGAAGAAATTCAAAAGTGCAAAGGGATTATTGAGGAGATGTTGGTGAGGTGATTATCATATCCAAAGCTTATCCATTAAAATTTATTCAGAGAACGCAAAAATGGTTTTAATCACCACAAATTTCTTGATACATCTTCACTTTTATTTCTTCTAGAAAAATTTACAAAAAGAATACAAATAATTTATGTTTTTACATAAGCTCTGTGTAAACTGAAACAATGAACTTCGGTGTATGTCATTACATACAGACGAGGTCTTTCTGAAGCTTATCGGTAAAAGGATACAGACAATCCGCAAGAAGCAAAAGATGTCACTCAGTGACGTTGCTTTAAAGATCGGGATAGAGACATCTAACTTATCTGTAATTGAAAATGGGAAATCAAATCCACAGGTATTGACTTACGCTAAAATTGCATTTGCGTTGGATTGTGATCTCCGAGAATTCTTTGATTTTGAGTAACCGGCTAGTTATAACCCGCGAGAGCAAGTGAAGTCTATTGTACTTTCTTTTTAATGAAACCAGCACACTTTAAAGTGAAATGCAAGGGCTTGACAAATAGAATCCTGATTAACGTTTTCAAGACGGGGTGAGCTTGAATACGATCTGCATATTTAGGGCTATACTTGTAATAAAAACTCACAAACTTTCGACCCAAATTTGAAGTGTATAATGACTGATTTCTAAATATACGAAGGTCCTGAACGATAGGGTGATTGTAATCTCCATAAACTGCAGTGGCAATAAAACAACCCGATTTTTCCCAAGTTACACCGTATTCATTATCATATTCAGTTTTGCACTTCAAAGAGCAAAATAATTCTTTCGATACATACTTCTTGCCATCGGACTCCGCATTCCATTTGCTGCCATCCGGCCCGTTACACCACGTACAATTACTCATATTTAGTATTTTAACATTATTAAACTAGTATACATTAAACCATGTATGGTAATGTCTAAAATATAAATAAATTTTGATTGTAAAAAAAAAGCGCCCATCAAATAAGCGCTTGGTGTTTTGAATGTGATCCCGACAGGATTCGAACCTGTGGCCTACTGCTTAGAAGGCAGTTGCTCTATCCAGCTGAGCTACGGGACCGTTTGTTGTAAAAAAGTGAAATTACAACGTCTATAATCAAAAAAGGGGGATGATTGCTCATCCCCCTTGTCGGGGCGGCAGGATTCGAACCTGCGACCTCCTGGTCCCAAACCAGGCGCGATGACCGGACTACGCTACGCCCCGAACTAAAGTTCGATCGGTCTAAATTTGTGGCGGTGGGAGCGAGATTCGAACTCGCGGTACAGTTACCCGTACGACAGTTTAGCAAACTGTTGGTTTCAGCCACTCACCCATCCCACCATGTGTTCAATGAACGGATGGCAAAAGTACAAAAACATTCCGTTTTTAAAAGCTTTTTTCGATTTTTTTTATCCTAAATATGTAAATTCTCCGTGTTGGCTAGAAATAGTAACCCTTTTGTGATCAGCGGCCTCGACCCTTCCTACGACCTGAGCTGCAATGCCAAACTGCTCAGATATACGGATGATTTCAGGCGCAAGTTCCTCACTTACATAAACTTCCATGCGGTGCCCCATGTTGAAAACCTTATACATTTCTTGCCATGGCGTCTTGGATTCTGCCTGGATCATTTCAAATAAAGGAGGAGTGGCAAATAAATTATCTTTGATGACATGAAGGTTGTCTATGAAGTGTAGCACCTTCGTTTGAGCCCCGCCAGAACAATGAACCATGCCATGAATGTCGTTGTGGTGTGCATCTAAGATAGCTTTTATAACTGGTGCATAGGTGCGCGTTGCTGACAAAACAAGTTTACCCGCATCTAGCGGACTTCCCTCTACGGCGTCCGTCAAGTGTTTGGAACCGCTGTACACTAAGTCTTTCGGTAGGGAGCTATCATAGGTCTCTGGAAACAATTCTGCTAAAGAATGATCAAAGACGTCGTGACGTGCGCTCGTAAGGCCATTGCTGCCCATTCCGCCGTTGTATTCGGTTTCGTATGTTGCTTGCCCAAAAGATGCCAGACCAACAATGACGTCGCCCGGACGAATACCGTCGTTAGAAATGACTTTATTGCGTGGCATGCGGCAAACAACTGTAGAATCTACGATAATGGTGCGAACGAGGTCTCCGACATCGGCTGTTTCGCCGCCTGTTGAAAAAATATCTATACCATAACCACGCAATTCTTCTAAAAGTTCTTCAGTGCCATTGATAATTGCAGCCAGTACTTCGCCAGGAATCAGGAGTTTGTTGCGGCCAATAGTACTTGAAACCAAAATTGGGCCTGTAGCCCCTACACAAAGTAAGTCGTCGATGTTCATGATGAGCGCATCTTGGGCAATGCCTCTCCACACTGAAATATCGCCAGTTTGCTTCCAATAAGCGTAAGCTAAAGAAGATTTGGTGCCCGCGCCATCGGCATGCATCACGATACAGTAATTTGGGTCTCCGGTAAGGTAGTCCGGAACCACTTTACAAAATGCTTTGGGGAACAAACCTTTGTCTAGTTTAGAGATGGCCTTGTGAACATCTTCCTTTCCGGCGGAAACGCCGCGTTGTTGGTAACGGTTATCAGACATAATTTATTTATTTGATGCCACGACGCTTTTTGATGGCTTCGTAGGCATCTTGAATTTGTTGGAATTTCTCTTTTGCTCCTTTCAGGTATTCTTCACCCATGTGCGCTACTTTGTCAGGGTGATGCGCTACGGCCATTTTGCGGTAGGCTTTTTTGACTTCTTCGTCTGTCGCTTTTTCGTCTATGCCTAATATTTTATAGTCGGAGTCGACATTGCGGTAAAACATATTGCGAAGGCTTTCGAATTCAACCGCTGGAATGCCAAGCATGGTGGCAATGCGCGAAATCACGTTGAGTTCGGCTGTGCCTACATCGCCATCTGCTTTTGCGATTCCAAACAAATAATGGACGAGCTGAACGCGCACTTCTTGGGTCATGCGGGTGCGGATATCGTGGCAGATGTCTTGTAAGGGAATGCTGGGCGCATCTAAAAATTGACGCAGCGTTTGAAGGTGTGTGGCATTGAATTGCTTGCCAAATTGAGCCGAAAAAAAGCTTTTCACAAAATCGAGTTCGATGCGCAACACTTTGCCGTCGGCCTTCATGACTGCCGCTGAAAGCGCCATGAGCATTGTAGGGAGGTCGTACATGGAGCTCTGCCTGCGGTAGAACTCAAATGGATCTTGAGCAGTGCCTTGGCCTTGCCCCCCTTGCCCATTTTTGGACGCTTGTTGGTATTGATCGATGAGTGATCCGATGGCAAAGCCAAAGATGGCCAAACCAATTTTACGGGTTAAAATGAGGGCGCCAATGCCCAAGATCCATTTATACAAAATCTAGAATTTAAGCGAAGTCAAAGCTAGTCATTTATGCAATATGTTCGATATTGCGCTGAATGAAAGCATCAAGTGCAGCTCCTTTAAGTAGGCCCTGCGCCAACATAGCGAGGTCTACTAATTGTTTGGTGCTTTGCTCTTGAGCAGCTCCTTCTTGACCTAAAATTTTGCTGATTGCCGGATGGTTGGCATTAACAGTGAGGTTGTACATCTCAGGGAAAGCACCGTAGAAGCCTCCGCCGCCACCTAATTTTTGTTGTTCCATCATGCGGCGAATGAACTCTGGTTGGGTAACAATAATTGGCGCTTCTTGCTCGCTCATGCTTTCAAACTGCACCGTAAATTTTTCTTTATTGACCTGCGCTTCAAAAAGTGGCTTGAGTGTTTCTTCTTCCTCTTTTGAAAGTTTGGAAGGAAGTTCGTCTGTTTTGGCGATGAGTTTGTCTAGGCTATCTGCATCTACGCGAGCAAAACTAATGTTTTCATGGCTTTGCTCTAACTTAGAAATCCAGTGTGGAGCTAGCGGGCCGTCTAATAACAATACAGAATAACCGCGCTCTTTGGCTTTTTTGACGAATGCGTATTGCTCTTCGGCATCGTTGGTATAAAGGAAAACAGTTTTATTGTCTTTGTTGGTTTGCAAGACCTTTACCTTATCGGTGTATTCTTGAAGCGTGAAGCATTCGTTGTCGGTTGTTTTGAACAAACTGAAATCTTTGGCTTTTTCAGCAAATTTCTCTTCTGACAACATGCCATACTGAACAAAAACCTGGAGGTCGGGCCATTTGGCTTCGAAATCAGCGCGGTCTTTTTTGAACATCTCGGCTAATTTGTCAGCTACCTTCTTGGTGATATGCGCTGAAATCTTCTTGACATTGCCATCGCTCTGTAAATAGGAACGAGAAACGTTTAATGGAATATCTGGAGAATCGATAACACCATGAAGTAAGGTCAAAAATTCAGGGACAATTTCAGCGACGCTGTCTGTGATGAAAACTTGGTTGCTGTAAAGGTTGATTTTATTGCGCTGTACTTCTACGTTTTCCTTGATTTTAGGAAAATAGAGGATCCCCGTTAGGTTGAAAGGATAATCTACGTTGAGGTGAATGTGGAAAAGCGGCTGCTCGAATGTAGCTGGGTACAACTCGCGGTAAAATTGGTCGTAGTCTTCTTGCTTGAGGTCTACTGGAGCTTTGGTCCAGGCTGGGCTTGGGTTATTGACTTGATTGGGTACATCAATAGCCACGCGCTTTACATTGCCTTTGTCGTCTTTTTCTCCTTCTGGGGAATCGATGTAGTCGGTTTTGGTACCGAACTCAACTGGAATTGGCAAGAATTTGCAGTATTTATCTAAAATACCTTGTACACGTTGTTTTTCTAAAAACTCAGCGGATTCTTCATTGATAAACAACACGATGTCTGTGCCTCTGGTTGCTTTTTCAATGTCGATGAGGGTGTATTCAGGTGAGCCATTGCTCTCCCATTGTACCGCTTGCGCACCTTCGTAGCGGCCAAGTGTACGGATTTGTACTTTCTCGGCAACCATAAAGGCAGAATAGAAGCCCAAACCAAAATGTCCAATGATTTGCTCTGCACCTTCTTTTCCTTTGTATTTTTCAACAAATTCTTCGGCGCCTGAAAAAGCAATTTGATTGATGTATTTATCGATTTCTTCGGCTGTCATGCCGATACCGTTGTCGCGGATGGTGAGCGTTTTGGCTTCTTTGTCCAACAAGACCTCTACTTTGAGCTCGCCGAGTTCGCCTTTGAATTCGCCATTTTTAGCCAAGAATTTGAGCTTTTGGGAGGCGTCTACCGCATTTGAAACCAACTCACGCAAAAATATTTCGTGATCTGAGTAAAGGAATTTTTTAATGATCGGAAAGATGTTTTCCGTTTGAACATGAATTTGACCTGTTTTCATTGTGTTTCTATTTTTATGCATTCTTCCTCTCAATAAAAATGCCATGCGCTAAATACTGCCATTTTGACAAGCAACTGCGTTTTTTTTGTCAATTTTGCAGCATGAAATATGCAATCATTACAGGTGCAAGTTCAGGCTTTGGTGCGGCCACAGCTCAAGAACTTCAAAATATGGGCTACGGCTTGGTATTATTAGCACGCAGAACAGAGCGTCTCGAAGCACTACAGCAAACACTCACCCAAACGCCAGTATATATTGCCCAACTCGATGTGCGTAACGAAGAAAACGTCCGCGCTGTCATTGGCGCCTTGCCTACTGAAATTTCCGAAAACATCTTTATTTTAGTCAATAACGCGGGGCTTGCCGTTGGAAGAGGTCCATTAGACACAGGGCTTTCAGACGACTGGAACCGCATGATCGACACCAACGTCAAAGGTTTGCTTTATGTAAGCCACGCCGTCATTCCTCTACTTAAAAAACACCCTTTTAGCCACCTCATCAATATATCCTCTATTGCGGGCAAAGAAGTTTATGCCGGCGGCAACGTTTACTGCGCAAGTAAGCATGCCGTTGATTCCATTTCAAAGGCGCTGCGCATCGACCTTCTACCTCATCAAATTAAGGTGAGCAACATTGCACCAGGAGCGGCAGAAACGGAGTTTTCTTTAGTGCGCTTTAAAGGAGATGCGCATACGGCGGCAAGTGTTTACGAAGGCTTTGATGCACTACAAGCAACCGACATTGCCCAAACCATCGGATTTATTGTCAGCAGACCTGCACACGTCAGTATTGCCGACATTACAATCATGCCAAGCGCGCAAGCCAACGGTAGTCTTTTTCATAAAAAATAAATCATCAATCTACACACATGAGTACTTTCAACAATTATGCTTTTGCAGGAAAACGCGCTATAGTTCGCGTCGATTTCAATGTCCCGATGGACAAAGCAACAGGACTCGTTTCCGACGACAAACGCATTAGAGCAGCGCTGCCTACTCTCAAACACATCTTAGATCACGGCGGAAGCGTAGTGTTGCTTTCACATTTTGGCCGACCGAAAAATGGACCAGAGGCTGTTTTTTCACTGGTTCAAATTTGTGATAAAGTGAGTGAAGTACTTGGCCTAAAAGTGCAATTTGCTACAGACTGTATAAGCAATGAAGCTTTTGAAAAAAGCAGCGCATTGCAACCTGGAGAGGTGTTGCTGCTTGAAAATGTTCGTTTTTACTCAGAAGAAACCAAAGGCGACCATTCATTTGCAGAAAAATTAGCAAAACACGGCGATTGTTATGTCAATGATGCCTTTGGTGCAGCACACCGTGCGCATGCCAGCACAACCCAATTGGCCTCTTTTTTCCCGAACGATAAAATGGCTGGGCTACTCATGAATGCAGAAATTGAAAACGCTAAAAAAGTACTGCACGAAGCAGAGCGCCCGTTCACTGCTATTGTTGGTGGGGCAAAAGTATCAGACAAAGTGCTCATCGTAGAAAACCTATTACAAATTGCCGATCACATTATTATTGGTGGAGGCATGGCCTATACGTTTTATAAAGCAATGGGCGGCCACATAGGCGCGTCACTCTGTGAAGATGAGCGCGTAGAAACATGCAAGGAGATCCTGGCTCGTGCCAAAACAATGGGAGTACAAATTCACTTACCTATAGACGCTATTGTGGCAGACCGCTTTGCCGCAGATGCCAACACAAAAATTGCCAACTCAGGCGAAATAGAAGCCAACTGGATGGGCTTAGATATAGGGCCAAAAGCAATTGAAACTTTCAGAGCTGTCTTGTTGGACAGTAAAACCATATTGTGGAACGGGCCGATGGGCGTCTTTGAAATGCCTGCATTTGAAGCTGGCACCAAAAACATTGCACTGGCGGTGGCTGAAGCTACTGCAAACGGCGCCTTCAGTTTAATTGGTGGTGGAGATAGCGCTGCGGCCGTACAACAATTTAACCTCAGCTCACAAGTGAGTTATGTGAGCACGGGTGGCGGTGCACTCTTAGAGTATTTCGAAGGAAAAACCTTGCCAGGCGTTCAGGCTTTAGAAGACTAAAATCTTTTCACTACATCAACCAAGCGGTTGGAGTAGCCCGCTTCGTTATCGTACCAACCAGCGACTTTGATCAGACCGTTAAATACGGTAGTGAGCCCTGCA